>CAISKJ010000339.1 GCA_903885885.1 uncultured delta proteobacterium | reverse complement strand
GCGAGGAGCTGCGCCCATTGCGCCGCGCTGCGGCGGCGCCTCGTACGTTTCCGTCTCATGCGTGGGCGCGTAGCCCGAGGCGATCAGGGGGTCACGACGCGGTCCGGCGCACGGGTACGGGTGCGCTTCAACGCGCCACCCCACGAGGTCGGGACGCACGCCCTGACCGCTGAGGTAGAGATCGACCTCCTGGCTGAGCCACCACCCGCCCCGACCACCACCGCGAGGGCCGCGGAAGCGAGCGATCTGCCCCGCGATGCCGATCACGACGTCGCCACGTTCGAAGGTCGATGCCTCTTTGTAGACGATGCGACCGTCGAGCAGCTCGGCCCGGTCTGCGTCGGGCAACAGGAGCCACGCTTCGAGACGCTGCGTAGTCGCCGCGGACACCTCTTCGCGTGCGGCTTCCATGGCCCCCGTAGGCTATCACACGCCCCTCCCTCGACGCGCCCCACCCGCTGCCCGCGTTGTGATACGCCGCGCGTCGCGATGACCGCTCCTCGCGTCTCTGTGTTCACCTGGTGGCGCCGCGTCGCGCGCTTCGCCCTCGCGGGCGCCCTCCCCGCGCGCCCCGACGAGGTGCCCACCTGGGCCATGGTTCTGCCCTTTCGCCTCTGGCGCTCGGTGATTCGTTACGATGGGCGCACCTTCGAAGACCTCCAGGCCGGTCGCCTCTCGCCCACACTTCGCACGCTCCTCCCGCTGCGCGCGCTGTACCTGCTCTTTCTCTTCGCGTGGCCCCTCGTGGCGCTCGCGCGCTCGCTCCGTCGCGGCCGCGGCGCCCTGCGCTACGGGCGCGCGTGCCTCGCGGTGCCCGAGCTCTCGGTGCTCCACCCGCACAGCGACTACACCGACCGCGAGATCGATTGGATGCGCCCCGACTTCTCGCTCGGCATGTACTACGCGTGGCAGTGGAACCGATCGCAGCCCGCGTACCTCCGCGTCGATGACAAGCAGCACTTTCTCTCGCTCTGCGCCGCGCACGGGCTCCCGACGCCGCCCACGCACACACCCGCCGAGGCCATCGCCATGGGCGGGAGCTTCATCGTCAAAGACCCGCAGCGCGACCTCGGCTTCGGCGTCGCCGTGCTCTCGTCCGAGGAGATTCGCGCCCTCGGCGCCGACGCCGACGGGCTCATCGTTCAGACGCGATTGCGCAATCACCCCGAGCTCTTGAAGGCGCTGCCCGAGAGCGCGCCGCTGTCGTCGTTTCGGGTCATCACCACCCTCGATGCGGTCACCCGTGAGCCCAAGGTCACCCGCTGCGCCATTCGCATCGGACGCGCGGGCGCCGAGGCCGACAACACCGCGCAGGGCGGCATCTGGGCGCAGGTCGACCTCACCACCGGCGCCATTCTCCCAGGCGTTACCAAGAAGACCTTCGGCGCCTACACAGCGGGTGAGCCCGTGCGCTTCGACCGCCACCCCGACACGAAGAAGCGCTTCGCCGACCTGGTGATCCCCTGGTTCGATGAGGGGCGCGCGCTCGCACTGAAGGCCCACACGCTCCTCGCACCGGAGGCCCTCTCGCTCGGGTGGGACGTCGCGCTCGCCGAGGGGGCCCCGGTGCTCCTCGAGGTCAACGTGTGGACCACCTGTTACGACTACGACCCGCCCGACGACGCCCTCACCCCCGCGTGCGCGCTCATCGCGAATGCGCTCGCGGGTTCCAACGCGGCGCCGGGGGCTGTAGTCTCCGCCGCACCATGAAGCCTCGAGCGCTCAACGAGGGCGTGCTTGTGATGTACGGCGTGATGGCGGGCGGCGCTCGCTTTCTGCTCCCTCCCATGTTCGACGTGCCCGTCGTACGCATGCTCCGCGCGGCCATGTTCGAGCGCATGGCGCGCGCGCAGGGTGTCACCCTCACCGCCAGCGCGCGGCGCATCCTGGTCGACCTCGAAGAGTCGGGCACGATCCGCGGCAACGTCACGCAGGGGCTCCGCTGGGTCGTCGATCGGCTCGTGCCCTACAGCCGCCTCGTCGACGCGTCGGGCAACCTCGTACGCACGTGGGGAGCGGGCGCCCTCATGCTCCGTTACCTCACCACGCACCGCCCCGAGCAAGATCCGGTGATGGGCGAAATCGAGGCCGAGCGCGTGCGTGCGGCCATGCGCGCCGCCCTCGACGTGCTCGAGCTCGACCAGGCGAAGGCCATCGCCGACGAGTCGCTCATCCCCGTGCGCACCGTCAACGACGTGCCCGGCCTCACGCGCGTCGAGCGGTGGACCGAGGCCCTCGCCGCCACCGCCGCCGAGCTCCCCGCCGCGTGGATCGACGCCGCAGAGACCACGTTTCTCGCCACCCTGCGCAAGTACCAACAACCCGTGGCGGGCGACGCGGGCGTGAAGGCGCGCGCCTCGTAGCCCCTCTCTCTCACCCGCTTTGGTGTATAGCGACGCTCTCTCGCGAGCAGGAGGTTTCGTTCGGTATGCCGTCGTTCGATGTCGTTTCGAAGGTCAACTCGATGGAGGTCGACAACGCCGTGCTGCAATCTCAAAAAGAGATCGCCACGCGCTTCGACTTCCGTGACACCGGCACCACCATCGAGAAGAACGCCGAGGGCATTCAGCTCGTGTCGAACTCCGAGAGCCGGCTCGAGGCCGCCCTCGACGTGCTCCACGGCAAGATGGTGAAGCGCGGCGTATCGCTCAAGCACCTCGACGGGCAGAAGGTCATTCCGGGGGGCCGAGGTCAGTTTCGCCAGCTCGTGAAGATCAAAGAGGGCATCGAGCGCGACAACGCCCGCAAGATCATCGACCACATCAAGGGCTCGAAGCTCAAGGTGCAGGCGTCGATCCACGAAGACACGGTGCGCGTCACGGGCAAGAACCGCGACGACCTCCAGACCGCCATTCAATCGCTGCGCGGCCTCGAGATGCCCATCGAGCTTCAGTACATCAACTTTCGCGAATGACCCTCGAAGCTCACACCTCATGAAGCGCAAGATTCACTTCGT
>CAISKJ010000338.1 GCA_903885885.1 uncultured delta proteobacterium | reverse complement strand
CTTCCACACGCGCCCGGTCACGAGCTGAAAGGGCCGCGTGGTGATCTCCTGCCCCGCGCCCGCCACGCCGATGATGATGCTCTCGCCCCACCCGCGGTGGCAGCACTCGAGCGCCTGGCGCATGAGCTTCACGTTGCCCACGCACTCGAAGCTGTAGTCGGCTCCGCCCTTCGTGAGCTCTACGAGGTACGGCACAAGGTCGCCCGGAATGTCGTTGGGGTTCACGAAGTGCGTGAGGCCAAACTGACGCGCGAGGCTCTCCCTGCGGGGGTTCACGTCGACGCCCACGATCATGTCGGCGCCGGCCATGCGCGCGCCCTGCACCACGTTGAGGCCGATGCCGCCGAGGCCGAAGATCACCACGGTGGCGCCGGGCTCAACCTTCGCGGTGTAGATCACCGCGCCGATGCCCGTGGTCACCCCGCAGCCGATGTAACAGATCTTGTCGAAGGGCGCGTCGCTGCGCACCTTCGCGAGCGCAATCTCGGGGAGCACCGTGTGCTGCGCGAAGGTCGAGCAGCCCATGTAGTGATGAATCGTGGTCTTGCCGATGGAGAAGCGGCTCGTGCCGTCGGGCATGAGCCCCTTGCCCTGCGTCGCGCGAATGGCGGTGCACAGGTTGCTCTTGCGCGAGAGGCACGTCTTGCAGCCGCGGCACTCGGGCGTATAGAGCGGAATCACGTGATCGCCCTTGGCGAGCGAGGTCACGCCGGGGCCCACGTCGACGACGACGCCGGCGCCCTCGTGCCCGAAGATCACGGGAAACAGCCCCTCGGGGTCGGCGCCCGAGCGCGTGAACTCGTCGGTGTGACACACCCCCGTGGCCTTCATCTCGACGAGCACCTCGCCGTGGCGCGGGCCTTCGAGCTCGACCTCTTCGATCACCAGGGGCTTGTTGGCCTCCCAGGCTACTGCTGCGCGTGTTCTCACCGTGGTCTCCTTCTCGGCGCGGCACACTAGCAGCCCTCGCAGGGGCGGCGCAGCGGGGTGTTGGCGCTAGCCGGGCAGAGGGTTCTTCCCTACACTCGGAGGCCCTCTTGTCACGTCTCGAACGAGGAGCCGGAGCAACACCTATGGCCCAGATGATCGAGCGGATCGCCGCCCTCCAGGACTACGACCAGTACCGGGACCTCCACTGGGAGGGCTCGTTCGAGGAGTACCTCCAGATCGTGCGCGAGCGCCCGTCGGTGACGCGCAACGCGTTCCAGCGCCTCTACGACATGGTGATCGGCGCGGGGCAGGAGGAGTACATCGACAACAAGAAGAAGATCATTCGATACAACTTCTTCCGCGACAGCATCGGCAGCGGTCGCGACGCGGTGTTCGGCCTCGACATCCAGCTCATGCGCCTCGTGTCGGTGCTCCGCGCGGCCGCCGAGGGCTACGGCCCCGAGCGCCGCGTGATCCTCCTGCACGGCCCGGTGGGATCTTCGAAGAGCACCATCGCGCGGCTCTTGAAGAAGGGCGTCGAAGACTACTCGCGCACGCCCGACGGCGCGCTCTACACCTTCACGTGGACCAACCTCGAGGGCACCGGCATGGTGTCCGAGAAGACCGAAGGCGGCCCCGCGGTCACCGGTCTCTTCCCCTGCCCCATGCACGAGGAGCCCCTGCGGCTCATCCCCATGGAGTGGCGCGAGCGCGCGGTGAAGGAGCTCGGCCTCGGCAACGAGCACGTGCAGGTGCGCACCGACGGCGACCTCGACCCGGCGTGCCGCTTCATCTTCAAGAGCCTCCTCGAGCGCTACAAGGGCGACTGGGCGCGCATGATCGCGAACCACATCCGCGTGCGCCGCATCCTCCTCTCGGAGAAAGACCGCGTCGGCGTCGGCACCTTTCAGCCCAAGGACGAGAAGAACCAGGACTCGACGGAGCTCACCGGCGACATCAACTACCGCAAGATCGCCGAGTACGGGTCTGACTCGGACCCGCGCGCGTTCAACTTCGACGGCGAGTTCAACATCGCCAACCGCGGCATCGTCGAGTTCGTCGAGGTGCTCAAGCTCGACGTGGCCTTCCTCTACGACCTGCTCGGTGCTTCGCAAGAGCACCGCATCAAGCCGAAGAAGTTCGCGCAGACCGACATCGACGAGGTCATTCTCGGCCACACCAACGAGGCCGAGTACAAGAAGCTCCTCGCCAACGAGTTCATGGAGGCCCTGCGCGACCGCACGATCAAGATCGACGTGCCGTACATCACGCGCCTCTCCGAAGAGGTTCGCATCTACGAGAAGGATTTCTCGCAGGGCAAGGTGCGCGGCAAGCACGTGGCGCCGCACACGCTCGAGATGGGCGCCATGTGGGCCGTGCTCACGCGCCTCGAAGACCCGAAGAAGCACAACCTCACGCTGCTGCAGAAGCTCAAGCTCTACGACGGCAAGGTGCTCCCCGGGTACACGCAAGACACCGTGAAGGAGCTGCGCAAAGACTCGCGCCGCGAGGGCATGGACGGCATCTCGCCCCGCTACGTGCAAGACAAGCTCTCCAACGCGCTCGTGAAGGACGAAGAGGGCTGCCTCAACCCCTTCATGGTGATGAACGAGCTCGAGAAGGGCCTGCGCGCGCACTCGCTCATCAACAGCGACGACCAGCGCAAGCGCTACAGCGACCTCATCTCGGTGGTGAAGCGCGAGTACGAAGACGTGGTGAAGAACGAGGTGCAGCGCGCCATCAGCGCCGACGAGGGCGAGATCGCGAAGCTGGCCGCGAACTACGTCGACAACGTGCGCGCCCACACCCTCAAAGAGAAGGTGAAGAACCGCTACACGGGCCGCGACGAGGAGCCCGACGAGCGCCTCATGCGCTCCATCGAAGAGAAGATCGAAGTGGCCGAGTCGCGCAAAGACGACTTCCGCCGCGAGATCATGAACTTCATCGGCGCCCTCGCGCTCGAGGGCAAGAAGTTCACCTACGACACCAACGATCGCCTGCGCCGCGCGCTCGAGCTCAAGCTCTTCGAAGACAAGAAAGACACGATCAAATTCACGTCGGTGGTTTCGAACGTCGTCGACCGCGACACGCAAGAGAAGATCGACGCCGTGAAGACCCGCATGATCCGCAACTACGGCTACTGCGAGATCTGCGCGAAGAACGTGCTCGACTTCGTCTCGTCGATCTTCGCCCGCGGCGACGTCAAGGCGTAGCCCCCCCTTCGCCCCGCCTCCCCCGCCGCGCTATCGTGCGCGGCACCATGCACGACGACCTTCGCAGCCCCGCTCCCCCGCCGCGCCCCACGTGGCGGCGGGGCTGGGCCTACACGCTCGCCCGCTGCGCGCTGCTCATCGGCACCCTCGCGCTCCTGGGCGCCGGCGGCCTCTGGTGGCTCCTGCACCACGTCGCGCCCCCGTGGTTCATCCCGCGCGTCGTCTTCGAATGGCTCGTCGCCACCGTGGCCCCCTACGCGGCCTGGGTCGGCGCCGCGCTCGGTGTCGTGGTGGGCTTCTTCGGCGCCCTCGGCGTGGTGATCCTCGACGCTCGCCGCGGCCGCCTCTCGAAGGTGCGATGACAGAGTACGTCACACACGTCGACGCGCGCCGTTGCGCAATCTCGCCCGCGCGGATACGACCCCGCGCGTGAAGGAAACGAGCTACGTCTGTCAGGCCTGCGGCGCCAACTTCGCCAAGTGGGAGGGCAAGTGCCGCGGCTGCAACGGGTGGAACACCCTGGTCGAGGAGCGCGCTCCCCGCGGCGCGAAGGGCAAGAACATCGCGGTGAGCCGCACGGGCTCGAAGGCCGTGGCGCTCAGCGAGGCGATGCTCGACGAGGCTCCGCGCACGCCCACGGGCATGCCCGAGGTCGACCGGGTGCTCGGCGGCGGGCTCGTCGAGGGCAGCGTGGTGCTCGTGGGCGGCGAGCCCGGCGTGGGCAAGAGCACGCTCATGCTGCAGCTCGTGGCGCAGCTCACCAGGGGGCGCAAGCACCGCGGCGGGGTGCTCTACGCGAGCGGCGAGGAGTCGGCCGCGCAGATCGCCGGGCGCGCCAAGAGGCTCGGCGTGACCGAGACCGACGCGCTGCGCCTCGTGGCGAGCGGCGAGCTCGAAGACATCGAGCAGGCCATCGCGCAGCACGACCCCGCGGTGATCGCCGTCGACTCGGTGCAGACGATGCGGGTGAGCGACCTCGAGAGCGCGGCGGGCAGCGTCTCACAATTGCGCGAGGTCACCTCGCGCCTCGTCACGCTCGCTAAGCAGCAGGGGCGCACGGTGATTCTCATCGGACACGTGACGAAGGACGGCTCCCTCGCGGGCCCCAAGGTGCTCGAGCACCTCGTCGACGTGGTGCTCAGCTTCGACGGCCAGCGCTCGGGCGGTCCGCGCATTCTTCGCACGGTGAAGAACCGCTTCGGCGCCTCGGGCGAGCTCGCGGTGCTCGAGATGTCGCGCGACGGGCTGCGCGAGGTGGGCGACCCGTCGGCGCTCTTCCTCGCCGAGCGCCCGAAAGACGTTCCGGGCTCGGTGGTGGTGTCGTCGGCCGATGGGGCGCGGCCGCTGCTGCTCGAGGTGCAGGCGCTCGTGACGCCGAGCGCGATGCCCTCGCCGCGGCGCGTGGCGACGGGGGTCGACCCGACGCGGCTGGCCATTCTCGCGGCCGTGCTGGGGCAGCGCGCGGGCCTCTCAGTGCGCGACCGCGACGTGTTCGTGTCGGTGGCGGGCGGGGCCTCCATCGAGGAGCCCGCGGTCGACCTCGCGGTGGCCTGCGCCATCGCGTCGAGCGTGGTCGAGCTGAGCCTCCCGGCCGACATGGTGGTCTTCGGTGAGGTGGGGCTCGCGGGCGAGGTGCGCGCGGTGCCGCGGGCCACGCCCCGGCTCGAAGAGGCCGTCAAGCTGGGCTTCAAGCGCGCGCTCATCCCGAAGGCCAACGTCGATCGGGGCGAGGTGCCGCCGGGCATCAGGGCCCACGGCGTGGCCCACACGCGCGAGGTCGCCGCGTGGATCGAGCGCAAGTCGCGCGACAGCTGAGCGCGCCAAACCGCCTGGAGCTCCAGCACTGAGCGCCCGCGCAGCCGTTGCTGCGCGCGGGAGGTTGTTGGTATCCGTAGGAACATGACCGACAAGCTCGCCCTGGCGTTGCGCGACAACCCGATCTTCCTCACGCAGCGCGCGGCGCTGGCGCTCAACGCGCGGTGCCGCAAGGCGCTCAAGGCGCGGGGCATCGACGACGTGAACCCGGCGCAGCTGTCGATCCTCGCGGCCCTCGAGGCGAACGACGGCATCACGGCCACCGAGCTCACGCGCGTGGTGATGTACGAGAAGTCGACGCTCACGCCGCTGCTCGACAAGCTCGAGGCGGCCGAGCTCCTGCTGCGCGCGCGCGACCCCAAAGACGGGCGCGTGCAGCGCCTCTTCGTGACGAAGAAGGGCCGCAAGCGCCGCCGCGACGCCGAGGCGGTGCTCAGCGAGCTCACCGGCGCGATGGCCGACGTGCTGCCGAAGAAGGTGCTGCGTCACCATGTGGAGTTCTGCGAGGCCGTGCTCTCGACGGAGAGCGCCGCGCCCGCCTCGACGGCCCCCGCGCGCCACGCGACGCGCGCCGGCCTTGCTCGCAGCCACGGAAAATAAGATCTTCGCGGCGTTCAACCCTCTCACCGGGAGACGCCGTGAAGAAGTACCGCTGCTTGGTCTGCGACCACATCTACGACCCCGCCGAGGGCGACCCCGCCTCGGGCATCGCGCCAGGCACATCGTTCGAGTCTCTGCCCTCCGACTGGGTGTGCCCCGACTGCGGCGCCTCGAAGGCCGACTTCGAAGCGATGGATTGATCTCACCGCGCGCGCACGGTGACCTCCCACGCGCGCGCGCCCTTCGCCTCCCACCCGATCGACACGGGCAAGAAGCGCTCGATCACCCTCGCGTTGGTCACGGTGTGCTGCGAGGGCTCCACCGTCACGAAGCGCCCTGCGCCCGCGAGGGCCATCGGGAGCAGCAGCTGGTCGGCGAGGTGCTCGCCCACGGGCACGTCGGCGTCGAGCCAGTCGAGGGCCTCCTTCGCCACGCGCTCGGCGACGGTCTCGGCCCGCACGCCGCGCTCGCCCGTGGCCACGAAGAGCTCGCGCGCCCCCTCGCAGCCCACCTCGACCAGCACCACGTTGCCGGGGCCCTGATCCTTCGGGAGCGACTCGGCGCGCAGGCACCCTTCACCCCACCCGAGGAGCGCGTCGGCGGCCTTCACCTCGCGGTCGGCGATGGCCCACGCGAGGCCCGCCACGCGCGCCACCACGCGGCGCTCACACACCGCGCCGCGGGTCATCACCGCGAGGGGCGCGAGCCTCGGCGACGGAGCGACCGACACCGTGAATCGCCCGCCGCCCGCAGGGTAGAAGCCCGAGCGCGCGAGCGTCGCGGTGACGGTGGGCCCCATGCGGTTGACCCACGGGAGAAACACCCGATCGACGAAGTCGAAGGGCGGCGCCATGGGGTTGTGCGTGCCGCCCTCGAGGGTGAGCTCGGAGGGGCCATCGGCGCACAACAGCGCGGGCAGCACCGTCTGCAGCACGAGCGTGGCGCTGCCCGCGGTGCCGACGCGAAACACGTAGCTCCCCGCGCGCACGGGGCCCGGGTAGAAGCTCACCTGGCGCGAGCCCACGGCGTCGCCCTCGACGCGCGCGGAGCACACCTCGGCGGCCGCGCGCACGGCCGTGAGGTGCTGCCGTTGGAGCCCCGGCTTCTCCCGCCGCGCGCGCACGTTGGCGAGCGTGAAGGGCGCGCCCGTGAGCATCGAGAGCGCCAGCGACGAGCGCAGCACCTGGCCGCCGCCCTCACCCTCCGAACCGTCGATGAGAACCATGGCGCTCACCCCTTCACGCACACGACCTGGCGCAGCGTATACACCACGTCGACGAGCGCGCGCTGCGCGTGCATCACGGCGTCGATGTTCTTGTAGGCGCCGGGCGTCTCGTCGATCACGTCGGCGTCCTTGCGGCACTCGATGCCCGCGGTGGCCTTCGCGTGGTCTTCGAGCGAGAACACCGCGCGCGCCTTCGTGCGCGTCATCGCGCGCCCCGCGCCGTGCGAGCACGAGCAGAAGCTCTCGGGCTCGCCGCGACCGCGCACGATGTACGACCGCGCGCCCATGCTGCCCGGAATGATCCCGAGCTCGCCCGCGCGCGCCCGCACCGCGCCCTTGCGCGTCACCCACACGTTCTTGCCGTAGTGGTGCTCGCGCTCCACGTAGTTGTGGTGGCAGTTCACCGCCTCGAGGCGCGCCTCGAAGGCCGGCACCGCGCCCGATGCGCGCACCGCGTCGATCACCGCGTGCATCATGAGCTCGCGGTTGGTGCGGGCGAAGTCTTGCGCCCAGCTCACGGCGCGCACGTAGTCGTCGAAGAGCGCCGACCCCTCGGGCAGGTACGCGAGGTTCTCGTCGGGCAGGTGCACGAACCAGCGCTTCATCTCTTCGCGCGCCTTCTCGATAAAGTGCGAGCCGATGCGGTTGCCTACGCCGCGCGAGCCCGAGTGCAGCATGAACCACACGCGGTCGCTCTCATCGAGGCACACCTCGATGAAGTGGTTGCCCGTGCCGAGCGTGCCGAGGTGCCCGCGCTCCACGCCGCGGTCGATCTTCGGGTGCTTCTCGACGATGGCCGCGTAGCCCGGCGCGAGGGCAGCCCACGCGTCGTTCACCGCCGCGGGGACGTCGTGCCACGCGCCCCGATCATTGCTTCCGCCGTTGTCGGTGCGCCCGTGCGGAACGGCCGCCTCGATCGCGTCTCGCAGCCCGCGCAGCGAGTCGGGCAGGTCGCGCGCCGCGAGGCTCGTGCGCACGGCCATCATCCCGCAGCCGATGTCGACGCCCACCGCCGCGGGAATGATCGCGCCGTAGGTGGGCACCACGCTCCCGACGGTGGCGCCGATCCCCACGTGGACGTCGGGCATCGCGGCCACCCACTTGTGCACGAAGGGCAGCGCCGCGATGCGCAGGAGCTGCTCGCGCGCGCCGTCCTCGACCTGCACGCCCTTCGTCCACGCCTTCACCGGCGCCGAACCCTCGTTGTGAAAGACCTCGTACATGCGCTCGTCCATCGCGTCACCTTCTGGCAGAGCGTATTGCGAGCACCGTGCCCGCACGCGGAAGCCCACACATCGCAGGCTTCGGTGTTTGCCGGGGCACTTCGATGATCTTATGGGATAAAGTATTATCCCCATGGCGAAGAAGCGACCTACGGTGCTGCTCGGCCTCATCGGCCCCACGCTCGACGCAGGCATGAAAGAGGAGCGCTGGTCGCGGTGGCGCCCGACGATCGCGGCGTGTCAGCACCCCGACCTGCTCATCGCGCGCTTCGAGCTCCTGCACCAGCCGGCGTACACGGCGCTGGCGAAGACGCTGCAGCGCGACCTCGCCACGGTATCGCCGGAGACTACCGTCAACCTGCACCCCTTCACGCTGGGCGACGCGTGGGATCTCGAAGAGGTCTACGCCACGCTGCACGACTTCGCGCGCGCCTACCCCTTCGACACCGAGCGCGAAGACTACCTCGTGCACATCACCACGGGCACCCACGTGGCGCAGATCTGCCTCTTCCTCCTCACCGAGTCGCGGCACCTGCCCGCGCGGCTGTTGCAGACCTCGCCGCCCGCGCGGCAGGGCAGCGGACCGCGCCCGCGCGACCGCCACGAGCAGACCGCGGGCACCTGGCGCGCGATCGACCTCGACCTCTCGCGCTACGACCGCGTCGCCTCTCGATTCGACGCCGAGGCCCGCGAGCGCACGGGGCTCTTGAAGGCCGGCATCGAGACGCGCAACGCGGCCTTCAACGCCCTCATCGATCGGGTGGAGCGCGTGGCGGGCGCCTCGCGCGCGCCGGTGCTGCTCACGGGCCCCACGGGCGCGGGCAAGACGCAGCTCGCGGGGCGCATCTACGCGCTCAAGCGCGCGCGGCGCCAGGTGGAGGGCGCGCTCGTCGAGGTGAACTGCGCCACGCTGCGCGGCGACGGCGCCATGTCGACGCTCTTCGGCCACGTGAAGGGGGCGTTCACGGGCGCGCTCTCCGACCGCGACGGGCTCTTGCGCAAGGCCGACAAGGGCGTCGCCTTTCTCGACGAGATCGGCGAGCTCGGGCTCGACGAGCAGGCGATGCTGCTGCGCGCGCTCGAG
>CAISKJ010000337.1 GCA_903885885.1 uncultured delta proteobacterium | reverse complement strand
GCCCGGTGGGGCACGAGTTGCCGCAGCGGCCGCAGTTTTCGCGGTCCGTGGCGGTCGACACGCAGGCCGCGCCGCACACCGTCTGCCCCGCGGGGCACGAACTCGCGCAGGCCCCCGCGAGGCACACCTGGCCCGCCGCGCAGGCGCGCCCGCAGGCGCCACAGTTCGCACGGTCGGTGGCGAGCGTCGCGCAGGTGGTGCCGCTGCATAGCGTCTGCCCCGCGGGGCACTCGCCCGCGCACGCGCCCATGACGCACACCTGGCCCGCGGCGCACGCGCGCCCGCAGGCGCCGCAGTGGGCGCGGTCGGTGCCGAGCGACACGCAGGCCGCGCCGCACACGGCCTGGCCGGCGGGGCACGAGAGCGCGCAGACGCCGTCGGTGCACGCCATGCCCGCGGGGCAGGTGTAGCCGCAGCGGCCGCAGTTTTGCCGGTCGATGGCGGTGTTGGTGCAGAAGCGCGAGCCCGCCACGTCGCAGAGGGTGAGGGGCGCGCCGCACACGAGCGCGCACACGCCGGCGCGGCACGCGAGGCCGTCGGCGCAGGTGGTGCCGCAGGCGCCGCAGTTGGTGGGGTCGGTGCCGAGGTCGACGCAGCGAGGGCCGCAGGTGCTCTGCCCCGTGGGGCACAGGAGCGCGCACATGCCTCGCTCGCACACCTGCCCGTCGGGGCACGCGTAGCCGCAGCGCGCGCAGTTGCGCCGGTCGGCGCGCAGGTCGGTGCAGAAGGGCACGCCCGCGGTGCTGGTGCACTGCGCGAAGGGCGTGGTGCACGACAGGGCGCACGCGCCGCCGGAGCACACCTCGCCGTCGGCGCACCCGTGGCCGCAGGCGCCGCAGTGGAGCGCGTCGGTCATGAGCGACACGCACGCGCCCGCGCAGGCCGTCTGGTTGGTGGGGCAGAGCGTGGCGCAGGCGCCCGCGAGGCAGGCCTGCCCCGCGGGGCACACGCGGCCGCACGCGCCGCAGTTGCCGCGGTCGTTCATGAGGTCGGCGCAGCGCGTGTCGCAGGGGGCGGTGCCCTTCGAGCACGAGAGCGCGCACGCGCCGGCCTCGCACACCTGGCCCGCGGGGCAGGCGCGCCCGCACGCGCCGCAGTGGCGTCGGTCGTTCTGCGCGTCGACGCAGCGCGGGCCCGCGGCCTCGTCGCAGCGGCGGAAGGGCGCCGCGCACGAGAGCCCGCACGCGCCCATGGAGCACAGCTGCCCGTCGGGGCACGCGCGCCCGCACGCGCCGCAGTGGCGCGCGTCGAGCGACACGTCGACGCAGCGGCCGTCGCACAAGGTGTCGCCGCCGGGACACTGCGCGGGCCCGTCGGGCGCGGCGTCGAGGGCGCTGTCGGCGGGCGCAACATCGGGCGCAACATCGGGCGCAACATCGGGCGCAACATCGGGCGCAACGGCGTCGGGGCGGCCGAGGTCGGGCACCGATGGCTCACCGCCGCAGCCCGCCAGGGCAAACACCATCACCGACGCGAGCGTGCGCACCCGCGCTCCGAGCAGGCCGTAGCGAGCCATCTGAGACCTCCGTCTGCGTGCCGCTCCGTCGCGACACGGTCCACCCCCCTCGCTACACCCGAAGCGCGCCGCGCTTCAACGGTTTTTCCCGCCCGTTGGCAGAGCGACGGCGTGGCGGGAGGCGGGCGGTGGTATAGGTCGGCGGTGAGCCGCGCAACGATTCTGATCGTCGACGACGAACCCAACATTCTTCGCACGGTGAAGACGGCGCTGCGCGTCGAGGGCTACGACACCGACACCGCCGCCACGGGGCCCGCCGCGCTCGAGCGCCTCGGCGCGCGCAGCTACGACCTCGCCCTCCTCGACGTGCAGCTCCCGGAGATGAACGGCCTCGAGGTGCTGCGCCG
>CAISKJ010000336.1 GCA_903885885.1 uncultured delta proteobacterium | reverse complement strand
CGCTCACCTTCACCACGATCTTCATCAGCGATTCTCCGAGTCCCATGCTCTTGTTCTCCCTTGTTTTCAGGGCCGCAAGAGCCGGACACAGATTTCTTTACGCTACCAGGAGGAATGCCGCGGCAAGCTCGCCGTGGGTTCGACGCCGACGCTGGGGCAACTGGTGACGCTGATCGCCCAAGTGGGTGGGTACACCGGGAAGAGTTCTGGAGGACCGCCCGGCATCAAGACCTTCAGCCGCGGGATGGAGAAGGTGCAGGTGGCCGCGATGATTCTGCTCGCTCAGCGGTCGCGTTCACCTGCTCCTACCAAGTGCGACGGATCTGACTAATGGCAAGGCGAGGGCGCGGGAGAGGGAGACGACGCACATGCCGACGCGCGCAAGCGTCTCGGACGGGCGCAGCGACGCGATCACCGCGAGGGAGGCAGCACCGCGAAGTCGCCGAACACCTCGCGTCGCGTGATCCACGGCGTCTGCGCGCCGCCCGTGTCGACGCTCACGCGATCGATCACGCGCGCCGCGATCTCCGAGAAGCGTACGACGCCGTCGCGGTCTGCGTCGGTCTCGGCGTCGCCGAGCGCGCGCAGCCACGCGCCGGTGAACACACCGTGCGCGTCTTGAACGGACGCCGTCGGCGCGGAGGGCTGAGCGTCTTCATTCGCCACGCGCAGGCCGCGGGCGACGCTCCCTTCGAGGCTCTCCTCGGCGCCGCGTGAGGCGGAGAACACCACGACGCCCGCGCGGCCCTCGCGCGAGAGCGCCGCGGCGAGCGCCTCGTTGGGGAGCAGGTTCTCGCGCTGAAAGTGACCCCCGTGGCAGGCGTCGAGCAGCACCACCACGCGCCCCGGCGCGCTCGCGAGCGACGAGGCCAGGGCCGTCCACCCGACGCTCGCCCCGGCGACGTCGGCCGCGCTGCGGACGCCCGACGTCAGGAACACCGTCTCGGCGCCCTCGCCCGCGCGGATGCCGTGCCCCGCGAGCAGCACCACGGCGACGTCGTCGGGCGCCATCGCGCGCAGACCGCCGATGGCTTCGGTGATCGCGCGCGGCGTCGCCGCCTCGTCGAGGAGCGTCACGACGTGCGCGTGCGCGAAGGGCCTCCCGTCACCCGAGAGACCCTCGTACGCCGCGGAGATACCCGTCGCGTCGTGCGGCGCAGCCACGAGCTGAGCCGCGGCCGGGAGACGCGGGTATCGTCCGACCCCGACGGCCACCACCCAGACATCGGGACGGGCGGCGTCGGCGGGGCCGTCGAGGTCGACGTCTGTGAGGTTCGAGGCCACGCCGCTCGCGTCGAACGCGACGACCGTGACGCGGTTCTTGCCCCGGTGCAGCGGCGCGGAGATGCGCACCGTCGCCTCGGATTGACAGACCGCGCCCTCGAACACGGGGCGCCCCTCGACGAACGCGCTGACGCGGTCGACGCGCGAGCCCGAGCTCACACGGGCCACGACCTCGGCGACGGCGCCGTGCGCCTCGGCGCGCTCGATCACCACCCGCGGCGGACGTGGCCGCGTCGGGCGCGTCGCCGGCGGAGCGTCACGGAGCGCGGCGCGGACGCGCGCGAGGGTCCCGTCGGTCGCGGCGAAGCGGTCGAAGTCGAAGCGCTCGAAGGGATCGTCGAACACCCAGCCGACGCGTCGCGCGGCCTCGGGCGCTCCCGCGTGGTAGCCGTCAGGGGTCGACACGAGCCACTCCTCGGGCGCGTACTCGGTCAGCGTCGCGCGCTGCGTCGGACCGGCGAGGTCCCAGAGCACCACGGCTCCGCTCTCGGTCACCGTGGCGGCGCGGCGACCGTCTCGCGACACCCGCAGCATCGCAGCAGGTCCTCGAGTCGAGGAGGGCGCCACGCGGACGCGACCGTCCTCTGCGGTCATCACGCGGCCGTCGTCGAGCCCCGCGACCAGACCCGTCGAGCGCCACGCAAGCGAGGTGACCTCCGCCGGGACGGTCGCCTCCCAGAGCAGCGCGAGCCCGGGGAGCGAGAGCGCTCGCACCTTTCCGCCGCCCGACGTGGCCAGGCGAGACCCATCGGCGGAGAGCGCCATCGGCCCGGCGCCCTCCGTCGGAAACGCCTCGCGCGGAATCCCCTGCGCCGAGCGCGCGCCGACGTCGATGAGGTACGGGATCATCCCGTTGCGCTCGCTCCACCACGCGATGAACCACCGCCCGTCCTCGGAGTGCTCCGCGGAGTCCAGCTCGCGGTACACGGCGTCGAACTGGGAGCGCGTCCCCGTGCGGAGGTCCGCGAGGAAGACCTCGGTGCCGCCGACGTAGGGGTTGCGCTCCCCTTCGATGAGCGCGAGGGCGTGCTCCGCGTCGAGGTCGATGATCTTCTCGTGCGCGCGGAGACAGCCGACCTGTCGCGCGGGTCCACCCGCCATGGGCCTCACGCGGACTCCGAGCCCGCCGCCCTCGCAGGTCGCGTCCTCGTCGTATTCCACACGGACGACTGCGTCTCCGAGCGTCGCGAGGCGCAGCGTGGTGTCGTCGATGTCCTGACGCACGGCGACCTCGTCGAGGCGCCAGGAGGTTCTCGAGTACGTGCCCCGCAGCCCGCGCGGCGTGTTGGGCAAATCGTAGGCGTTCTCGGGGCTCGGCGCGCGCGAGAGGGTGTGCAGCGTCGCGGAGTTCTCGAAGGCGAGGTCGCGCACGGCCCAGGGCGCCTCGCTTCGACCGAGCGTCGCGAGCAGGCTCCCGCGCGGGGCGTCGTAGAGCATCACGCGGCCGTCGCCGGTGCCGAGCGCGAGGCTCGCGCCGTCGGCCGAGAACGCCACCGAGCGAAAGCACGCGCAGCCGCGCATCTCGCCGCCTCCCCGACCGCCTCCGAGCAGCACGCGCGACCATGCGAGGCGCCGCGTCGAGAGCTCGATGAGCGAGATCGCGTCGTCGGAGATGGCCGCGAGCCAGCGCGCGTCGGGGGAGAGGGCGAGCGACTCCCACGCGTGCGCCTCGCCGTGCGGGCCGCCGAGCGCGAAGGGGGCCTCGCGATCGCGCAGCACCACCGCGTCGCCGTCGTGGAGCACCACCCGCAGCGCGCCGTGCTCGCCGACGAGGAGCTGTCGCGCGAGGTTCATGTGCAGGCCGCCGGAGTCCGCGGGGAAGATGGGCACGCGCGGCACCGCCGTGAAGGGCGGGGTCGGGATTCGCTCGGGGCCGTCGACGCTCGACCCGCGCAGGCGCCAGCGCAGCGCGACGCCTTCGCTCTGGAGCACGACCGCGTCTCCTTCGGGCGTCGCCGCGACGTGCGCGCCGAGGGTGCGCTGCTCGCCGCGCTCGAGCCCGGGCAACGGCGCCAGCGATGCGCCAGCGCCGTCGCGGACCGTGATGCCGTCGGGCTCGACGGTGATCCACCCCGGAGATCGTTGCGCTGGAGGGCTCGGGAGGATGAGCGCTCGCCCGTCGAGCATCGGGATCGTCGCGCTGACGTCGGAGCGCGCATCGAGGACCGTCGCAGGCCACGCGCCGCCCGTGACACGCAGGTGGCGTTCGTCGTCCCATCGCAGCTCGGCGCCATCGGCGCCCTCGGGCGATCGCGGAGCCCCGCGTACGGCGAGCAGGGTCCGTCGGGAGAGGTCCCAGACGGCGACGCGTCCGGTGTCCGAGAGCGCGGCGAGGGTCGCCTCTCGCGGGGAGAACGCGAGGGCCACCACGGGCTCGGCCCGGCGCTGATCGAGCACCTGCTGCACGTCGGAGCGCGGCTGGGCGCCCGACCACACCGGACACCGCGCTGCGGCGTTCGAAGCCGTCGGCGCAGCGCCTCGCGGCGCGACGCCGGGCTTGCAGGCCATCATCGAGCACGCTGCGACGAGGACGAGCGAGGCACGGCGATGTCGCATGAAGTGGTGATCCTCCGAGCGCTTCAGTGAGATGACGACGTCGATGAGCGGCCCTAGTGGATGGGGCCTCCAATGACGCCAGCCGTCAAGCCCGCTCCGGCGCCACTACAGCATCACCGCGCGTAACGCATGTTCTGTCCACGCTCGCGGTACGACTCCCCCTTCGCCGTCGTGGCCGCGGGCGAACGGCCGTTGAACGCGAAGGCCCTCGCGCGGGTCGTGAAGGGCCTCGCCGTCGAGGGGAAGTAGGGGAGGCCCGGCGCGCGCGCTACCCGAGTCTGGCGATGAAGTCGGCGATGTCTCGCGCGGACTCCATGGCCCTTTTACACGACACGATCACGCGCTGGCGGTCATCGTTGGCGTGGCTGTCGGTGGGCATACACGCGTACACCGCGCCCGCGATACGAAGGGCAGACTGCACCAGCGGGCGGGATGCGATGCGGAGTGCCTGGCGGGGCGGGGGGAGATTCATCGCGCGGCGGAAGGCGATGACCGCCAGCGCGAGGTGTTCGTCTCTCTTCTCGGCGGCGAGGGCTTCGAGGTGTGCGAGGGGGGCGTTCAGGGGGGTCGTGTCCACGAATGATCTCCGGGTGCGGCCGCGGGTTGATGGTGCGGTCACACCCTCACTACGCCCGTGCTACCGTTGTTATTCGTGAGCGCGTCGCCCGGGCTACCGAGCGCGCTCGCCCGGGGCGACTGAAGCGGATAGGACCTCCAATGACGCCAGCCGTCAAGCCCCCTCCGGCGCCCCTATACCATCACCGCGCGTGACGCATGTTCTGTCCACCCTCGCGGTACGACTCCCCCTGAGCCCAGGGCGAGCGCATCTAAATCGCTTCAATTTCAGGCAGTCCACGCGTGAGCGTGTGCAGCAGAAAATCGTGGTCCCAGCCCGCCGCCTTCTGCTTGCCCT
>CAISKJ010000335.1 GCA_903885885.1 uncultured delta proteobacterium | reverse complement strand
GACCGAGGCGTCGGCGACGACGAGGCCCTCGTAGCCGTGCACGCGGCCGTTCTCCTCGCACACGCCGCGGGTGGCGTCTTTGTGCATGGTGGTGCCGCCGAAGAGGTGCGACGCGATGAGGATGTACGCGCGCGGGTCCAACGGGCCCTCTTCGAGGAGCCCGACCTGGTCGGGCCCGAGCTCATAAGGGAGGCCGTAAATACCCGGGATGATCTTCTTCGCACCGGCCGCGAAGTGGGTGCGCGCGAGAATGGCGAGGCCCTTGCGCAGCCGCTCCATGTCGGGTCGGCCGAAGCCGTACTCGACGCTCACCTCACCGAAGAAGCCGCGCTTGATGCGCCCCACGGCCTCGGCCCGCACGGCGGTGACCCACATGGCCATCTTGCGGTACTCGCCCATGCGCTCGATGAGCTCGCGCCCCGCGCCGGCGAGCCGCGAGGCCACCATCTCGGGGGGAATGGCCAGCGTCTCGAGCTTCATGCCCGGCTCGTTGCGGTAGTGCGTCGAGGCCCAGCCCTGCGTGGCGCCGACGTTCTGATCGATGTCGTGGTCGTACACGCCGAACACGCCGGTGCCCGGGTGCGCGCGAAACCCGTGGCCCAGGAGCGGGTGCTTGACCCCGCTGGCCATGAGCAGCGGCGCGGTGCGCGTGACGCTCGCGGCCACGAGCACGGCCTTCTTGGCGCGCACGGTGTAGCGCCCGCCCTTGCGGCGCGTGACGGGCTCGCGGAAGCGCCCCTGCACGCCCACGGCGCGGCGGCCGTCGAGGAGCACGCGCTCGGCCGGGGCGCACGAGAGCACGGTGCCGCCGAGGGCCATCACCTCGGGCACGAACTGGAGGTTGAGGCTCTGCTTGCGGAGCTTCTTGCAGCCCTGGAGGCACTGCCCCGAGCCCGCGCAGCCCTTCACGTAGCGCGTCATCGGGTGGTTGTCGTAGCCGATGGCGTTGGCCCCTTTGGCCGCGAGGAGGTTCGAGCGCCCCGCGGTGGCGACGGGCACCACCTCGGCGCTGAGCTCGCGCTCGAGGGTCTCCTGGTGCTTCCAGATCCCGTCGCGAAACGATGCGCCGCCGACGCCGAGGTCGCGCTCCCACCCGACCATGACGTCTTCGGGGGTGCGCACGCAGATGGCGCAGTTGATGACCGTGGTGCCGCCCACGCACGAGGCCTGCACGATGGGCCACAGGGCGCGCCCGCGCGCGATGCCCACGCCCCAGTCGTCGAAGAGGTCGCGCATGGCGCCGTACGTCGACGAGGGATAGTCGTCGGGGTCGCGCCACGGACCCGCTTCAATGAGGGCCACGCGCGCGCCGCCGCGGGCGAGGGCGTTGGCCGCGGTGGCGCCGCCCGCGCCGGAGCCCACGACCACGTAGTCGACGTCGAGCTCGACGTCGTCGGTGCGAAACGAGAGGTGCGTCACGCGAGCCTCCGCGTGCCGGGGTCGGCGGGGTAGGGGTCGAGGCCGAGGCGGTCGCGCACGGCGGGGTCCGAACCCCAGAGGAGCCCGGCGATCATTTTCACGAGAAACACCGGCTGGCGCACATAATAAAACGGGTGCGACGTGAGCCGCTGGGCGTGGCGCTCGCGCGTCGACGCCGACAGCATGAAGGCCGGCAGCGGGATGTACACCGTGAACAGCGGCGTGGCGTGGAAGAAGAGGGTGCCCAGCACGAAGCCGAGCCACATGATCGGCGCGCACTCGCGCTTGTAGCGCGCGAGGTACGCGTCGAGGGGCATGTCTTCGAGGCCGGGAAACCTCTCGGTGCGTGGGTAGAACGTCACCATGGCGGAGCGCGCGAGCCAGAGGATCACGCGCTCTAAGTACCCCCAACACGGCGACCGCGTCGAGGGCTACGCCCCATTGGCGTAAAGCCCGTTGTAGCCCGGCGGGTGAACACGAATCATTGCCCAAATTCTCGTCGGCTTGCGCGCAAGCACACGGGTCTGTCGGTTTGCGGCGTCCCGCGTCGCCTCGCGCGCGAGCCCCCACCCGCGCTACCGCGCGCCACTGCCCCCGCGGGAGCGAGGGCAGGGCTGTGCATGCTGTGGGCGTGG
>CAISKJ010000334.1 GCA_903885885.1 uncultured delta proteobacterium | reverse complement strand
ACTTCTCGCAGTCGAGAAATGACAGGAGCGTGAAGCCCGCGCGCGGCTGGGCGCTCCATCGCGCGGGGTCGCCGTAGCGGTTGAGCGCGCGCAGCACGACGAAGGTCGCTGTGAGCGCGGCGCCCGCGCGGAGCAGACGCGCCTTGCGGACCTCGACGGGGAGCGCCATCCACGGCCCGATGCCATAGCCCGCGGCCATCACGCCCACCCACGGAACGAGCGGGTACGCCACGTACACCCGGTGCCCCGCGACGGGCGTGAGCGCTCCGCCCGCGTGCGCCACGCGCCACGCCCACGCGAGCGCGCCGAAGCGCTGCGGCGCGACGGCGTCGAAGAGGTTGTGCGACGCGATCATCGCCGCCCCGAGGGCGAGCGCGGCCCGTGTGCCCGCGCGTGAGATGAGTGCGAGGGCCACCATGGACCACCCGATGGCCCAGATCACCTGCACGAACGAGAAGCGATAGTTCACGTTGAAGAGCCACCCGAAGCGCACCACCGTGAGCTCGAGGAGCACCAGCCACAGGCCGCGCGTGACGAGCAGCCGCGAGGCCTCGTTGGCGCTGCGCGAGCGGCTCGCGACGTACGCCGACACGCCCGCGAGGAGCACGAACACGGGCGCGCAGAAGTGCGTCACCCAGCGCGTGAAGAAGAGCGCATACGTGGTGGTGGCGAGGTCGAGCGGGGCGCGCGCGCGGTCGCCGATGAAGTCGCGCGCGTGGTCGAGCGCCATGAGCACCATCACGGCGCCGCGGAGGAGGTCGATGGAGACGTCGCGCGGGGCTTTGCTCACGGCGCGTGAGGGTATCGCACGCGATGCGCGCCGCGGGGGTGTTGTCGAACCGACGCTGCCATCGTTCCCATGAAGCGCGCACTGCACATCACGGCGCGCGCTGCGGCGCTCGGGGGGCGCGGCGCGCTTCCGCCTTGTTTTAAGGCGTTACACGTCGACGGAGGCCCTCCCCGAGGGTATTCGCGCGCCGACACCCCCCGTGGGAAGGCCTCCCTACGGGCGTTCGCGCGCCGACACCCCCCGAGGGAAGGCCTCCCTACGGCTGTTCGCGCGCCGACACACCCCGTGGGAAGGCCTCCCTACGGGTGTTCGCGCGACGACATACCCTCCCGGAGGCCCTACGTCGACGTGTTCGCGCGCCGACACACCCTCCCGGAGGCCCTACGTCGGCTACACCTTCCAGAGCACCGCGAGGGGGATCTCCACCGCTTCGAAGGGCGCCGCGCGCAGGCCCTCCTCGCCCTCGTACGTCTCCAGCAAGACGTAGCGTTTGCGCTCGAGCTGGTACGCCTCGACGGTCTGCACCGCGGGCGCGACGTACCAGAGGTGCCCGACGCCCTCTCGTCGGTACACGCGCATCTTCTTGCCGCGATCGCTGGCCTCGGTGCGCAGTGACAGCACCTCGCAAACCCAGTCGGGCGCGACGTCGAGATGCCCGGGCGCATCGTCGTCGAGAGCGCCTTCGGGGAATCGCTCGCGGTGCCATCCGGCCAGGTCGGGCACCACGATGTCGGGCTTCGGTCCGAGGTGAAGTTCGGGCTCGACGAGGATCACCCACCCGCCCGGGTCGTCCCCCATCGGATCGGAGAAGCCGCCCAGCCGCCGTGAGAGTCGCATCGCCGCGTGCGCGTGGCGTGGCCGCGGACGCGGCATGACCGACAGCTCACCGTCGATCACCTCGGCGACCATGGTCTCGGGCGCGTCGAGGTAACCCTGCACGACATCAGGTCGCAGGTTGGGGAAGCGCGGATCACGTGTGAGCGCGGGATCGCCAGCCATGCGCGAAGGGTATCAGATCGCAGGCTGCGACGACGTCGCTCCTACTGCGACCAGGGCGCCTGCGCAGACGGCGCGACGGGTTGCCCTTGCGCGGGATCAGAAGCGGGCGCCGTCGCAGCCGAGGGCGTGCGCTGGCCATCGCGGGCACGCTCCGCGTGGTGCCCGGCGATGTGCCCCACAGCATGCTGTGGCGCACAGCTCACCAACGATCTCCCGAGCGACGACTCGGCGGGCCGCGCGATGCCCATCACCATGCTCGCCACGGGGTGGAGCCGCCTCCCCGACGAGCGCCTCGAGGTGCTCCGCTGCTGGATCGGCGGCGGCGCTCCGCTGCGGTGCGCCACGTCGCCAACGGGCGCTTCGCAAGCCTCGCGCGGTCAGGCGGAGACGATCCGCGCGCGCGCTCGCATCAGGGCGAAGCCCAGGAGGTTGGAGCCCTGCCACCGCCGCGGGTCGCGCGCGTCGGGGTGATCGGCCGCGAGCCCGATGCCCCAGATCGCGTCGAGCGGCGAGGCCTCGACGAGCACCGCGTCGCCAGTGCCCACGAGGTGCGCGCGCAGCGCGGCGTCTTGCGAGAACTTCGCGACGTTGCCCTCGGTGACGAGGTCGAGGCAGCGCGCCTTCCACGTCGCATCGTCGAAGTTGCGCACGGTCTTGCCGAGCTTCTTCACCGTCGCGGGGTCGCGCGTGGCGAGGATCTTCTCGAGCACCTCGCGGTCGCCGAAGAGCCGCGCCTTGCCCGCCATCATCCACTGCTCCGCCGACGAGTAGGTCACGCCCTCGACGGAGAAATCGCTCATCCACCACTGGCCCAGGCACGCGTCGGTGAGGCGCCCGTCGGCCGCGACCGTAGGCTTCCAGAAGAAGCGATAGGAGAAGGTCTCGCCGCGCTCGACGGCGGCGCGCAGGGTGGCAACGTCGGTGATGAGAGGGTTCATCGGGGGCGCAACCATAGCCTTGATCTCGCGCTGCGCTCGCGGCCATCATCGCCCGATGCTCGACCTCGCGTACCTCGCGCGCTACCGGGTGCTGCCGTCGTCGCCGTGGGAGGCGGCCGTGGCGGGAGGCTTTCTCCGCTACGAAGACCTCACGGGCACGCGCCTCGCGCTCCACGGGTTTCGCGCGCCCGAGCGCCCGGTGCTCTTCGCCACCAACTCGTCGCAGAAGTACGACTTCATGACCTTTCGCTCGGCCATGCGCCGCGTGGGTCAGCGCGTGGTCACCGTCACCAAGGCGCGGAGCTACCACTCGGCCCTCATGCGCCCCATCCTCGAGCACACCGGGGTGATCCCCCTGGCCTCGCGCGGGTACGTGATTCTCTGCGACGCGAGCCATGTGTTCCGTCGCCGCCCCACCGACGACGAGTACCGCGCCCTCCGCGACCACCTCGACCGCGGCGACGCTCTCCCCGAAACGGCTGAGTTCAAAGCCCTTCAAGCGCGCCCGCGGAGCATCCTGGGCGTTCGCTTCGACCCGCGCGACACGCCCCTGCGCGCCGCGTGGAGCGAGGCGTACCGGTGCCTCCTCGGCGAGGCGCTGCGCTTCGCGCGCGAGGCCGTGGCCGCGGGGTACTCCATCAACATCTACCCCGAGGGCACCGTGTCGAGCCGCCTCGGCAAGGGTCGCATCGGCGCGGTGACCTTCGCCCGCGCCCTCGGCGTACCCATCGTGCCCGTCGGCATGAGCGGCTGCCGCGAGGCCTTCCGCGGCCCCTCCCTCGCCCTGCGCGGCGGCACCATCGACCTCCGCTTCGGCGAGGCCTACACCCCCGACCTCGCCGACCTCGCGCCCGATTTCGTGCCCTTCGACCCCGCCCACGAGGCCGCCGCGCGCCCGGTGCTCCAGCGCGCCACCGACGACCTCATGGGCCGCATCGACGCCCTCCTCGCGCCCGCCTACCAGCACCGCGACGACCACGTCTCCGACGGCACCCGCGGCACGCGGCGCTTCCTCTGATGCGCCCGCGGCCCCTGCACCCGCGGCACCGCATCGACATCGCGCCCGACGACATCGCGCGCGCCCTCGGCCACTGCGCCCGCCCGCCGCGCGACGCCCGCGCCGCCCTCGAAGCGCACGTGAGCGAAGAGGGTGAGATCATCGCGGCCCTCTCGGTGCGCTCGGCCTTCGACGCCCTCCTCACGGCCCTCGACCTCGCCCCTGGCGACGAGGTCATCCTCTCGGGGTGGACGATCCCCGACATGGTTCGCCTCGTGCGCGCCCACGGCCTCGTGCCCGTCGCCCTCGACTGCGACGCGGCCACCCTGAGCCCCGCGCCCGAAGCCCTCGCGCGCTTGTTCTCACCGCGTACCAAGGTGCTCGTGGTGGCCCAGCTCTTCGGCGCCGCCGTCGACCTCACGGCACTCGCGGCGCTCGCCCACGCCCGCGGCGTGCTCGTGGTCGACGACGACGCGCAGGGCTTCACCGGCCGCGCCCGCCTCGCGGGGAGCCCCTCGGCCGACGTGGTGTTTCACAGCTTCGGCACCATCAAGACGGCCACCGCCCTCGGCGGCGCGCTGGCCCGCGTGCGCGACGCCTCGCTCCGCCGACGCATGCGCGCGACGATGGCCGCGTGGCCGACGCAGCCCATCGCCCGCTACGCGAAGAAGCTCGCGACCTGGCTCGCGCTCGTGGCCCCGCGCGACCCGTCGCGCTACGCGCAGCTCGCCCGCGCCGTGGCCCTCAGCGGGCGCGACCTCGACGCCGTGATGATGGCCGTCTCGCGCGGCTTTCCCGCCGACACGCCTGAGGCCCTCGTGCGCGCGCTGCGCATGCGCCCCTGCGAGGCCCTGTGCGCCACGCTGCACCGCCGCCTCGCGCGCTTCGACGAGGGCCGCGTCGCGCGCCGCCGCGACGCCGGCGAGCGCATGATCGCGCGCCTCGACCCGCGCGTCACCGTGCTCGGCGCCGCGATGCGAGCGCGCACGCACTGGCTCTTCGCCGTGCTCGTCGATCGCCCCGACGACGTGGTGCGCGCGCTCCGCGCCGAGGGCTTCGACGCCGCCCGCGGCACGTCGAGCCTCGCCGCCGTGCCCGCCGCCCCCGAGCGCCCCGACGCGACGGCCGCGCAGTGCGCCGCGTGGCGCGAGCGCGTGGTGTTTCTGCCCGCGTACCCCGAGGTGCCCGACGCCGACCGCGACCGCATGGCCGACGCCATCAACCGCTGCGCGTAGGCGCACGCATCGCCCCGCGGCTCGCACCGTCTGCACGCCGCGAAGGCCTCTGGCGCAAGGGGTTCGGACCTCACCCTGTAGCTCTCCCACGCAGAGCGGCTTGCGTTTGGTCTGCACGCGGCCCCCACCCCCGCTGCCGCGCGCCCCGCCCCCGCGGAGCGCTGACGTAGGGACACATCTCACGAGGGAGTTTTCCTCCGGCGCTTTTCGGCGAAGGCGAGGATCTCCCGGAACGCCTGGAGGTGTT
>CAISKJ010000333.1 GCA_903885885.1 uncultured delta proteobacterium | reverse complement strand
CGCCCACCACCCTCGGCGCGGGCCGCCTGTTGCTCGCGCGCTTCGTCAAGGTGCTTCGGGCACCGCGAGCGGCCGGGCACCGGCGGCGCCGAGCAACGCGCGCAGCGCCCGCCGTCGACGCGGGCGGTCTCGTTGGCGCGGCCGCGCTCGAGGCATCGGTCGCAACGACGACGGTCGGGGGCCGCCTCGCGCTTACAGTCCTTGGCGGTGCAGCATCGATCAACCACGGGGAACCTCCCGCGCAAGCCACGCCGCAGCGCCCTTCAACAGCCGCTCGTTGGGCTCCCCAACGGTCGACAGCCACGTGTCGCCGCGCAGTCGACCGCTCCACGCGCAGGCGCCGAGGGCGATGCCCGCCGCGATCGGCGCGCCCTTCGGGAGCACCTGGGCGGGGGTGCGGCGGTAGCGGTACGCGACCACGTCGACGGCGCCATCGGCCGTGGCGTAGGCCACGAGCCACAGGTCGCCCATCGCGCCCTCGGCGAGCGGTCGGATGTCACCCACGGTCGCCTCCCGTGCGAGCGATGCCGCCGTCGCACCCCACGATCTCGCCGAGGCCGATACCCGCGGTGCGGCGCGAGTGTCGGCGCACGATGTACTGCGCGTCGTCGTCACGCTCGCGGCTGAGCGTGTCGATGGCCTCGCCGCGCGCGACGTAGTCAGCGTAGAGCGAGTCGAAGTCCGCCTGCTGGGCTCGGGCGGCGTCGTCGCGCTCGCGGCGCAGGAGAATGTTGGCGCGCAGCAGCCTTGCGGTGACGGTGCCCGGCACGGGGATGGGCACGAGGAGCTCACCCGCAGCGGCCGCGATGTCGGCCTCGTGCGTGGCGATCTGCGCGCGCGCCTCGGCCAGCTCGCCCCGCACCGCGTCTCGCTCCCCCGTCACGCGCGCCATTTCCGCGTGCAGCGCCGCGCGCTCCTCGGCGTGCTGCGCGGGGCGCGCCTCGTGGCGCTCGATGGTCGCGCGCAGGCGGTCGGCCTCGGCGCACTCGTCATGGTTGCGCTGCATCACGGCGTCGATCTGCACACGCGTCGCCGCAAGCTGCGCCTCGAACTCGCCCATGGTGCCGCCGGCCCGGGCGATCACTTCGCACCACCCTTCGCGCGCTTCGGCACCTTCTTCTCGGCCTTCGGCTTCGTCCTCTCGGCCCACCACCCCGCCGCCGTGCCGCTCGGGTGCACCTCGGCGAGCTTATCTGCCAGAAGCGACCTCACGACGCGCCCGCGCCAGGCACGTCGACCACGCCCGGCGTGGGGCGCGACGTGGCGAGCCCCGGCACGAGGTCGAGGCGTGTGAGCTTCTGCACCTTGCCCACCTTGCGGGCCCGCCACAGCGCCCTCTTGGCGCGGGTGCCCCGATCGACGACGCGCCACCGGGTCGTGCGCCCCACGCGGGCATCGGCGATCGCGGCGCGCCCCGCCTCAGCGCTGGCCTCGGCGAGAGTGCCCCACGCGCTGCGCTCCTGCCACTTGAACGAGAACGCGCTGCCGCGAACGACCTGTGTGCCCTCTTCGACCACGAAGCGCGGCGGCGCGTCGGCGACCGCGGGCGCAATCCATCCCTCGGTGCCCGCCACGTGCTCGGCGATGGCCTCCTGCACGCCCTTCGGCCAGAGCGACGGGCCCTGCCGGTCGTAGCGCTTCCACACGCCGCGGCGGGTGCGCAGGAGCAGCGGCATCCCCATCGTCTCGACGTCGATCTTCGTGCCCGTGCGCGCCGGGTCGGTGAACAGACCGCCCGCGGGCACGCGGCGCAGCAGGTAGTTCCACGGCGCCGACGTCATCTCGACGCCCACCATGGCCAGCACCTGGGCGACCTCGAGCGCGGGTGCGCTCCCTTCGATCACCCACGCGTAGGCCT
>CAISKJ010000332.1 GCA_903885885.1 uncultured delta proteobacterium | reverse complement strand
GCGCCGCAGGTGCAGATCGGCGCCCCCCACACGGCGCCGGGCACCGACAACGAGCGCCCCCCCGGGATGCACTGACCCGCCTCACCCGGTGCCGTGGTAGGAGCGCGCGATGCGCACGCCGCGAGCCACGCCGTTCTCCTTCGCGATCCTCCTCGGCGGGGCGACGCTCATGGGCTGCGCCTCCGCTGCACCACCCGATGACGCGAGCCTCGACGCGCCCGTCGATCTCCCCGCGAGCGAGACCGCAACGCCCGCCGATGTCACTGTCGCAGCCGATGTCGTCGACGTTCCCGACGTCACCGACGCAGCGGATGTCGTCGACGCCGCCGATGTCGTCGACGTCATCGACGCCGCCGACGTCAACGATGCAGCCGACGTCACCGACGCGCCGGCGCCCGACCCGCTCGCGTCGCTGCGCGCGTGCCTCGGCACCACCGCGCCGCTCACGATTTCGAACCGCGTGCCGTACGTGTCGGTGCCCATCGGCGCCGACCGCGGCGAGTTCGCCCTCGACTACGGCACCACCTTCTCGAGCATCGACCTCGCGGCCTTTCCCGCGCCCGGCCCTCGCACGTCGGGGTGTGACCGCACGCGCCTCGGCGTCACGTGCACCGTCGAGGGCTTCTCGTTCTTCGCCGCACCATCCTCGGTGAACCTCGTCACCCAGGATTTTCGCGCCGTCGCGGGCACCGTGCGCCAGGCTGGGATCATCGGCACCGACTTTACGAGCCTCCGCGTGATGGCCCTGTCGTACAGCACCGCGCGCCTCTTCGTGGGCACCGCCACGCGCTGCGCCGACGAGGCGTGGCGGGCCGCGGGCTTCGCCTCGCTGTCGTCGCGCGGGTTCTTCACCAACGACCTCCGCACGCTGTCGCCCATGAGCACCGTCGACGCGAGCGCCGCCGCGGGGGCGCGCGTTCCCAACGTTCCCACCGTGCCCGTGCGCGTCGGCGGAGCGAGCGCCCTCGCGCAGCTCGACACCGGCTTCGACGACGCCCTCGTGCCCTTCTCGGTCAACGTGAACGACGCGTTCTACCGCGCCATCGTGGCCGCCGACGCGGGCGCGCTCGTGCGCAGCGCGGCCCGCGACCTCTCGCTCACCACCTGCGTGGTGGGCGTGAGCGAGCCCGTCGAGGCCTACGCGCTCGCGCCGGGGCGATCGCTCGAGTTCGTGAGCGACTCGGGCGCCGTCGCGCGGCGCTACCCGGGCGCCACGCTCTTCGTCAAGCGCACGCCCGCGGCCGCGCGGAGCTGCGGCGGCATCGGCACGTGGACGGCGCCCGCCGCGCAGGTCGCGGCGTCGTTCTTCGTCGAGATGGGCGCCCTCGCGTTCGACCCCTACGCGTCGCGCGTGTGGGTGCCCGCCCGCTGAGCTCGCCCGCTCACCGACGCTGCGCCCGTCCTCGCGCTCGTCCCGCAGTGCGCACAGGCACCCTCTCCCGCGATCCTCGCGGGAGTGGGTCGGGGTGAGGGCGCGCCCGTCACTCCTGCCAGGCGTCGCGCATCAGCACGCGCTCCAGCTTCGCCACGGCGGGCTCGAGCGCCTCGGGGCTCAGCCCTCCTGCGCGCGACACCGCGGTGAGCAGAAACCGCTGCGCGCCCGCGCTGAAGATCCGGTGCGCCAGCACGCGGCCGTCGACGTCGAGCACGCGCACGCCCATCGGGGCGGGGTCGCCGTTCTCGACCACGCGGTCGGCCAGCGTGAGAAGCTGCGACCACACGCCCGCGAGCACCTCGGCGCGCTCGGCCCCGGCGCTCGTCGCGAGCGGGAGCCCCGAGTCGTCGCTCAGCACCAGCGTGCTCAGGCCACCGGCCTGCGCGATCGCGTCGAGCAGCCGCGGCAGCTCCTCGCGCGTCCCGCGACCGAGGTCGATGTGCTGAATCGCCTGCGCCACGCGCTCCTTCTCGAGGAGCGGCGACAGGATGCGCTCCACCTCGCGGAGGCCGTCGCGCCCCGCGTTGCGCTGCTGCGCCACGGCCGCGTTGAGGCGCTTGTTCTCCGCCAGCGTGAGCGCGTGCGCCGCCTCGTGGCGCTTGCTCTCGGCCAGCGCGATGGTGTGCGCCGCCTCGAGGCGCTGCACGCTCGCCCGCGCCGTCTCGAGCTCCGACTGCGCGCTCGCCTGCGACGCCTCGACGCGCTGCGCGCTCGCCCGCGCGGTGAGCAGCTCGGCCTCGGTGACCGCGATGCGCTCACGGAGGCCCTGCACCTCGCGCCGCGCCGCGCCCTGCACCGTCTCGATGGCCTCGGACTGCCCCTGCAGGCGCTCGATCTCGGGCTGCGCGAGGCCGATCGCGAGCGACTCGCGGCGCATCTTGTCGGTGCTCTGCGCGAGCGCGCCCTCGAGGCGACCCACCTCGGCGATGGCGATGCCCCGCGCGCCGTGGGCGTGCTCGAGCTCGACCCGCAGCGCGTCGCGCGCGTCGAGGGCGCGGCGCACGCCGACCATGTAGCCGCCGAGGAGAAACAGCGCGCACGCGAGCGCGATGAGCGTGACGGAGACAATCACGGGCCGACGACCTCTTCGGGGGTTCCGGGGCAGGGGGCGACGCCGCGCACGCGCACGGCGACGCGGCGCATGGCGTCGGGCGTGGGGAGCTCACCCTCGAGCGCGGTGAGGGCGCCGATGCCGCGCACCGTCATCCGCGCGGGCAGCACGCCCAGGCGCTGC
>CAISKJ010000331.1 GCA_903885885.1 uncultured delta proteobacterium | reverse complement strand
GGCGTCGCCACGATGTGGCCCGCGAGGTCGCGGTCGTTGGTGACGGGCGTCACGGGCTCGAACTGCCGCTGCACGATGGCCACGCGCTCGCCGCGCTCGATGGGCTCGATGGACTCGGTGATGCGCCCCGTGGCGATGTGGCGCTCGCGGTCCCACGCGTCGATCATCACCGTGCCGAGCACGCGCACGACGCGCCCCGCGTCGCGGTCCGAGCCGCGCGTGGCCTGACCATCTTGATAGATGGTGTAGGCCTCGCCGACGTTGGGCGCGCGGCGGTCGAAGCGCACATAGATCTGGTCGCCCTCGGCCAGCATCATGTTGTCTTCGGGGGCGCCGTAGATCGACCCCGAGGCGTTGATGTCGTCGGGCGCGGCCCACGCCTCTTCGCGGAGAAACACGGTGCCGCGGGGCACGCGCGGTCGCCCCACGGGCACGTTGGCGCGGCCGTCGAGGCGCGGCGACGGCGCGGCGGAGATGCGCACCTCGGCGTGGTCGACGAGGCGCACCTGGTCGCCGGGGAAGATCCAGTGGGGGTTGGTGATCTGCGGGTTGTGCCCCCACACGGCGGGCCACCGCCACGGGTTCTGAAAGTAGTACCCGGTGATGTCCCACAGCGTGTCGCCGCGCTGCACGGTGTGAAACTCGGGCGTGAGCGTCTCCGCCGTGGAGCCGTCCATGCGCAGACCGCCGCTCGAGCCGAGCGTGATCGACGCGCGGGGCGAGCCCTGCGTCTGCGCCTCGGTGGCCGTGTCGCTCACCGTCACCTGCGCCGCTGCGATCGCCGGCGCCGCGAGCACCAGCCCCATCCAGGGCAGTCCTCTGAAGACCTTCATCGTCATTCCCCTTCACCCCGGATCCGGCGCGCGGCCTCGGAGTCCGGGAACTCTACGTTCAGTCGTTGCGCGGCGCGGTCGGCGGCGGCGCGATCGCCCAGGCGCCGGTAGGTCACGGCCAGCTTGAAGAGCGCGTCGGCGACCTTGTTCCCCGCGGGGAATCGCGTCACCAGCGCTTCGAACTCCTGCACGGCGCGGTGCCGGTCGCCGCCTTGCAGAATGCACTCGGCCCGCCAGTACATCGCGTTGTCGGCGTGCGGGTGGTTGGGCCACTGCGACAGAAATCCCTCGAACGCGCTCACCGCCTCGCGGCACCGGCCGCCGCGCGCCATCGCGAGCGCGTCGTCGTAGGCCGTGAGCGCGCGCGGATCGAGCGTGCCGCTCCCCTCCGTGATGGGCACCATGGGCGCGTCGAGCGAGGCGCCGGGCCCGCGCGGCGTGGCGGGTGCCGAGGGCGCCGCGGGCGGCGTGGCCGTCGGGCGAATCCCCGGAGCTCCCATCACGGGCAGCGGCGCGACGGGCACCACGGGCAGGCGCTCCGACGGCGGGAGCACCGTGAAGCCCGACGGGTCGGCGGGCCGGTCGCCGCGCGACACGCGGATCGTGGGGCGCGTGGCGGCGTCGCTCTCGTCGGGCACCGTCGCGCTGCGCGTGGTGCTGTCGACGCGAATGGGCTCGCTCGCGGCGCGGTCGGTGCCGAGGCTGATCACGCGGCGACGCTCCTCGCCCTCGACCGCGTTGTGGGCGGCGCGCGCGGTGTCTTCGGTGAGCACCAGGCGGTTGTTGATCTGGTCGATCTGCGACGCCATGCGCTCCTGCTCCGAGCGCAGTCGACGCATCTCGGCGTCGAGCGTGGCGAAGGCCTGATCGCTGGGGCCGGCGCACCCGAGGCTGACCCCGAGGGCGACCATCAATCCGAGGAGGCTGTGGTGACGCATGGCTTCCGCCCGCAGCGTAGGAGGGCGCTCGCGCGGGGCGCAAACATTCGACCGCAGCGCACGCGCTCTCGCGTTACGTCACCTCGCGCGTTGGAGAAATGTTGCGCGCGCGGCGCAACCTTGCGTGGCCCCTGGCGATGACGCGCGCCATGACCTCCTACGACCCGCACGACGTAACGACACTCCCCACGGCCGAGAGGCTCACCGGCGCCCGCTGGCGCGAGCTCTGGATCGACGGCGACCCCACCGCGCTGTCGGCGCCCCTCGTGGCCCTCATCGGCACCCGCGACGCAGACCCCGTGGGCGTGGCGCTCACCCGCGCGATGGCCTCCGAGCTCGCCCGCGCCGGCGTGCGCGTGCTGTCGGGCGGCGCGCTCGGCATCGACGCCGCCGCGCACCGCGGGGCGCTGCACGCCAAGGGGCGCACCGTGGTGGTGCTCCCCAGCGGCCTCGGGCACTGGTATCCGAAGCGCCACGAGGGGCTCTACAAGCAGGTGCTCGCTGCGGGGGGCGCGCTCGTGTCGCAGTTTCCCCCCGAGACGCCTCCTACACAGTGGACCTTTCCGCGGCGCAACGAGCTGCTCGCGGCCCTCGCCGACGTCGTGGTGGTGGTGCAGGCCCCCGTCACGTCGGGCGCGCTCCTCGCGGCCGAGTGCGCGCGCAAGCTCGGTCGGCGGGTGATGGCCGTGCCCGCCGCGCCGGGCGATCGACGCGGCGCGGGCTGCGTGCAACTGCTTCGGTCGGGCGCGCTCCCGTGCGCGGGCGCCGACGATGTGCTCGCCGCGCTCGCCGCCCGCGAGGGCCCCCTCGGCGCGTGGGCGAGCGCGCGTGTGAGCGTCCGCGAGGCGCCCCCGCGGAGCCCGCGCGCACCGCGCGTGCGTAAGCGTGAGACGCCGGAGCTCTCCGCAATTTCCGACGCCCGGGGCGAGGTCGCGGCCTCGCTGGACGCGGAGGAGAGGCTCGTGTACGAGTCCCTCTCCGTCGTCGCCCGACACGTCGACGAACTCACCAGGCTCACGGGGCTGTCGGCGCCTGCCGTTCAGACCGCGCTCCTGACGCTGGTCCTGGCGGGGATCGTCACCGATCGCGGCGCCGGGATGTACATCCGCGGTTGACGTCGCGCCCATCGCGACACACCGTACCGCCCCCCAACCGCTCCCCTACCGCACATCGCCCTCCGAGGATCGCCGCATGAGCAAGGCTCTCGTCATCGTGGAATCGCCCGCCAAGGCCAAGACCATCCAGAAGTATCTGGGGAATAGCCACGTGGTCATGGCGAGCAAGGGTCACATCCGCGACCTGCCGAAGTCCGGTCTGCAGGTCGACATCGAGAACGGCTACGAGCCGCACTACGAGGTGCTCGAAGACCACAAGTCGCTCGTCACCGAGATGCGCAAGGCCGCCAAAGACGTAGAGATGATCTACATCGCGACGGACCCCGACCGCGAGGGCGAGGCCATCGCGTGGCACATCGCGCACGAGCTCCGCAACGCCAAGAAGCCCATGCAGCGCGTGGAGTTTCACGAGATCACCAAGAAGGGCGTGCAGCACGGCATCGACCACCCGCGGCAGGTCGACGAGGAGCGCTTCAAGGCCCAGCAGGCGCGGCGCATCCTCGACCGGCTCATCGGCTACGAGCTCTCGCCCGTGCTGTGGAAGCGCCTCGCGCGCAGGGTCAACGGCCACTACCTCTCGGCGGGCCGCGTGCAGTCGGCCGCGCTGCGCCTCATCGTCGACCGCGAAGACGAGATCATCGCCTTCGCGCCGCAGGAGTACTGGCCCGTCGCCGTCGAGCTCCTCGGCAAGAACAAGCCGTCGTTCAGCGCGTCGCTCATCGAGTCGGGCGGCAAGAAGGTGGTCACGCCCTCGCGCGACCGCGCGGTGAAGGCCGCCGAGAAGGTCGTCTCCACGAAGGAAGACGCCGAGGCCATTACGGCCGACCTGCGCGCCGCGAAGTTCACCGTCGCCACCGTCGAGAAGAAGGAGCGCCGCCGCCGCGCGCCGCCGCCGTACATCACCTCGTCGCTCCAGCGTGACGCCGCGAGCCGCCTGGGCTTCTCGGCCTCGCGCACGATGCAGGTCGCGCAGCGGCTCTACGAGGGCATCGACATCGGCGCCGAGGGCCCCGTCGGCCTCATCACCTACATGCGTACCGACTCGACGCGCATGTCGGCCGAGGCCGTCGACGCCGCGCGCGAGTACATCGGCAAGCGCTTTGGCAAGCAGTTTCTCCCCGAGAAGCCCAACTTCTTCAAGACGAAGAACTCCGCGCAAGACGCCCACGAGGCCGTGCGCCCCACGTCGACGGAGCACCACCCCGACGCGGTGCAGAAGTTCCTCAAGGCCGACGAGCGCAAGGTGTACCGGCTCATCTGGGAGCGCTTCATCGCGTGCCAGATGGCCGATGCCCTCTACGACCAGACGTCGGTCACCATCGACGCGCAGGGCGCCACGAAGCACGTGCTCCGCGTGTCGGGGCAGGTGCTCAAGTTCGCGGGCTGGCTCGACGCGCAGGGCGCCACCGAGCGCGCCGACGAGGTCGCGGGCGAAGAGGTGGTGCGCGACGACCACGCCACCGACGTGCGCGAAGAAGAGAAGACGCTCCCCGCGATGGCGCAGGGCGAGACGCTCTCGCTCGTCGATCCGCCCGGCGTGAAGACCGAGCAGAAGTTCACGCAGCCCCTCGCGCGCTACAACGAAGGCACGCTGGTGAAGGCGCTCGAAGACATGGGCATCGGGCGCCCGAGCACGTACGCCGAGATCGTGAGCAAGGTGCTCTCGCGCGACTACGTCGAGAAGAAAGACCGCCAGCTCGTGCCCACCAAGCTCGGCACGGCGAAGACGCACGGGCTCAAGGCGCGCTTCCCCGAGGTGGTCGACTACGAGTTCACCGCGCGCATCGAGAAGGACCTCGACGAGGTCGAGGCGGGCCAGGCCAACTGGGTGAAGCTCGTCGATCGGATCTACAAGCCGTTCAAGCTCACGGTGCAGACCGAGATGGCCGCGAAGGAGCCCGGTGAGGGCTGGCCCCGCGCGCAGGCCTCGGACCGCATCTGCGAGAAGTGCGGCTCCCCCATGGTGCGCCGCTGGGGCCCCAACAGCGACTACTACGCGTGCACCGCGTACCCCAAGTGCAAGAACATCGTCGACGAGGTGCCCGCCAAGGCGCCCGAGGTGTTCGCCGACCGCAAGTGCCCCAAGTGCGGCCGCGACCTTCTCATCAAGACGCGCCGCGGAACGACCGACCAGTTTCTCTCGTGCGCGGGGTGGAAGAAGACCAACCCCGACTGCGAGTACACGTCGCCCATGCCGTCGGGCATCGCGTGCCCCAAGTGCAACGGCGACCTCGTGAAGATCGGCACCGCGAAGGGCCGCAAGCCCTTCTGGGGCTGCGAGAACTACCGCAACGAAGACGCCGCGAAGAAGTGCGACTACCGGCTCTATCAAACCCCGGTGAAGGAGCCGTGCCCCGACTGCGGCGCGAGCTTCCTCGTGCTGGCGGGCGGCAAGAGCAACCCGGTGATCAAGTGCGTGAAGGAGGGCTGCGGCTACTCGCGACCCTACGACGCGCCCGGCACCGAAGGGGCCGACGCGGACGACGGCGAGGCCGAGGCCGAGGCGAAGCCGCGCGGCCGCAAGGCCCCCCGCGCCAAGGGCGGCGACGACGCGAGCGCGTAACGAAGCGGGGGCGAAGGCGCCCCCGATCTCCGATCGAGACCCGGGCGCGTGAGCGCCCGCGGCCCCTTCATCACACCAGAATGCCCGGGGCGGGATAGTCGCCGAGGAAGGCCTTCACCTCGACGGCGAGGGCGTCGAGCTTCGCCTCATCGGCGGCGTGCTTCACGGCCTCGTCGAACCAGTGGGCGACCGCTTCCATCTGGGCTTCGCCAAGGCCGCGCGACGTGATGGCGGGCGTACCGAGGCGCACGCCCGACGGGTCGAAGGGCTTGCGCGGGTCGTACGGCACGGTGTTGTAGTTGAGCTCGATGCCGGCGCGGTCGAGGGCCTTCGCGGCCACCTTGCCCGAGATGCTCTTGTTCGTGAGGTCGACGAGCAGAAGGTGGTTGTCGGTGCCGCCGCTCACGAGCGAATAACCGCGGTCGGAGAGGGCGCGGGCGAGGGCCTTCGCGTTGGCGACCACCTGCTGGGCGTAGCGGCGAAACTCGGGCGTCGCGGCCTCCTTCGCGGCCACGGCGAGGCCCGCGATGTTGGCCTCGTGGGGGCCGCCCTGGAGGCCCGGAAACACGGCTTTATCAAGGGCCGCGGCGTACTGCGCGCTCGTGAGGATCATGCCGCCGCGGGGGCCGCGGAGGGTCTTGTGCGTGGTGCTGGTGATCACGTCGGCGTGACCGACGGGGGAGGGGTGCGCGCCGCCGGCGATGAGGCCCGCGATGTGCGCGATGTCGGCCACGAGCACGGCGCCGACCTCGCGCGCGATGCTGGCGAAGGCGGGGAAATCCCAGGTGCGGGGATAGGCCGTGCCGCCGCAGAAGAGGAGCCGGGGCTTGGCCTCGTGGGCGAGGCGGCGCACGTCGTCGAGGTCGATGCGATGGTCGTCGCGGCGCACCGCGTAGGGGACGCTCTTGAAGTAGCTCCCGGTGATGGACACGGGCCACCCGTGCGTGAGGTGACCGCCGTGCGGGAGGCCGAGGCCCATCACGGTGTCGCCGGGCTTGCAGAAGGCGAAGTACACCGCGAGGTTGGCGGGCGAGCCCGAGTAGGGCTGCACGTTCACGTGCTCGACGCCGAAGAGGGCCTTGATGCGGTCGCGGGCGAGCTCCTCGATCGAGTCGACGAACTGCTGACCTTCGTAGTAGCGCTTGCGGGGATAGCCCTCGGAGTACTTGTTCGAGAGCGACGAGCCGCAGGCTTCGAGCACTGCGCGCGAGGCGTAGTTCTCGCTGGGGATCATGCGCAGCTTGTCGCGCTGGCGCTCGTCCTCGTGGCGAATGAGCGAGGCGATCTCGGGGTCGCGATCGGCGAGGGAGGGGTCGCGGGAGGGGGTCGTCACGGCGTTGGGAGAACGCTCCTTTCGATGAGCGCCGTGATTGTGCCGGTCGCCGCGGGGGCGCGACAAGCGATCGTTTCCAAGGAGCCTTCGGGTAAGGCACAATGGGGGCCTCCCGAGGGACGAAGACCTTTTGTTTGAGGTGAAGATGCTTCACGCCGCTCGCAATTCCTTTCGTGTCGCTTCGTGCGTGGCGATTTTCGCTGCACTGACGCCGACCGCAGCG
>CAISKJ010000330.1 GCA_903885885.1 uncultured delta proteobacterium | reverse complement strand
GAGGCGATCGACGTGCCGTACGACGTCGAGCCCGTGAGGTTGTAGGCGAGCACGGGGCCCGTGGCGCTGCCGCGGTACACCTGCACCGCGCGGTTGATCGACGACACGGCGAAGTCTGCGTAGCCGTCGTTGTTGTAGTCGCCGAGGCCCGTCACGGCGGTGCCGAACTGAAAGCCCAGGTACGAGCGCGCGAGGGTGACCGACACGGTGGGCGAGATGCCCCCGGCGCGGCCGTAGAAGAGGTACGCCGCGTCGGAGCCGGGGGCGCCGACGACCACGTCGCCGAAGCCGTCGCCGTTGACGTCGCCGACGCCGTCGAGGGCGGCGCCGAATTGCGTGCCCGGGGCCGTGAACGCCGCGTTGGGCATCGTGCTGGGGCCCATCGGTCCGCCGAGGAAGAGGTACGCAGTGCCCGTGGTGTATGCGCCGACCACCACGTCGGGGTAGCCGTCGGCGTTGACGTCGCCCGCGCCCGCCACCCGGCCGAAGCCGAGCGCGCCCGCGGGCGCCGAGAGCCCCGTAGGGGTGGCGCCCAGGCCCGAGGCGGCGCCGTACCAGAGGTACACGATGTTCGAACCGTCGGTGCCCACGGCCACGTCGGCGAAGCCGTCGGCGTTGACGTCGCCGAGGCCCGCCACCGAGACGCCGCAGGTGGTGCTGCCGCCCGTGGGCGTGAGCGCGAAGAGGGTGCTCGCGTCGATGCCGTTCGCGCCGCCGCGGTACACGAAGGCACGGCTGCTCCCGGGGGCGCCCACGATCACGTCGGCGTAGCCGTCGCCGTTGATGTCGCCCGCCGACGACACCGCCGCGCCGAAGCGCAGCGAGCCGGCGGGACCCGCGAGCGTGGTGGTGACCGAGGCCGCGAGGGCCGCGCCCGTGCTGTGAAACACTGAAACCGTGTTGAGCGAGGGTGAGCCGAAGAGCGCGTCGCCGAAGCCGTCGGCGTTGACGTCGCCCGCGGCCGCGACGGCGGCGGCGAAGCTCGTGCTGCCCGTGCGCGTGGTGTACGAGAGCGTCGAGAAGAGCCCGCTGGCGTTGGTGTAGTGGTACGCCGCGAGGCTCCAGGGCACGCCCACGAGGAGGTCGGCGAAGCGGTCGTTGGCGGGGTCGAAGAAGGGGCCCCACGACGACGAGGTGGTGACCCCCGCGCCCGCGTTGACGGTGAACTCCACGACGACGCCCGCGGGCGTGGCCGGCGCGCCCGCGATGAGGCCCGTCGCGCGCCAGTAGTAGGTGCCCGGCGTGAGCGCGATGGTCGACGGCCCCGAAGCGCCGGTGAGGGTGATCGTGGTGGCCACCGAGGTGCACAGACGGTCGCCGCAGACCTCGACGCGCGCGCCCGTCTGCCCCGGGGGGAGCGCGACGCGAAAGGTCGGCGTGCGCGTCGTGACGATGCTCCCCGCGGCGGGCGCCACGGGCCGCGGGCCCGTGCGCACGCACGTGGCGCCGCTGAGGATGAAGCCGTCGTTGCAGGTGATCACGCAGCGGCTCGCCGTGCACTGCGCCGTCGCGTCGGCGGGCGCGGTGCACGCGGCGCCGCACGCGCCGCAGTGGGTGTTCGACGCGGTGAGGTCGACCTCGCAGCCGTCGGCCGCCGAGGCGTTGCAGTCGCCCGCGCCCGCCGCGCACGTGAGGCCGCAGCGCCCCGCCGTGCACGCCGCCGTGGCGCCGGGGCCGCCGGGGCACACCGTGCCGCACGCGCCGCAGTTGCGCGCGTCGGTGCTGAGGGGGGTCTCACAGCCGTTGAGGCCGTTGCCGTCGCAGTTGCCGAAGCCCGCGTTGCACGCGATGCCGCACGCGCCGGCCATGCACGCCGCCGCGGCGTTGGCGGCCGTCGCGCAGCGCCGCGCGCAGGCGCCGCAGTTGAGCGGGTCGCTGGCGAAGTTGGCCTCGCAGCCGTCGAGCACGCTGAGGTTGCAGTTGCCGAAGCCCGCGTTGCACGCGACGGTGCACGCGCTGGCCGCGCAGCTCGAGGTGGCGTTGGCCCGCGCGGGGCACGCGTTGCCGCACGCGCCGCAGTTCGCCGCCGCGGTGCGCAGGTCGGTCTCGCAGCCGTTGGCGGCGTTGCCGTCGCAGTTGCCCGAGCCGGTGGCGCAGGTGATGGTGCACGCCCCCGCCGTGCACACGGGCAATCCCCCCGGGCCCGGCGGACACACGGTGCCGCACGCGCCGCAGTTGGCCGCGTCGGTGGTCAGGTCGGTCTCGCAGCCGTTGGCGGCGTTGCCGTCGCAGTTGCCGTAGCCCG
>CAISKJ010000329.1 GCA_903885885.1 uncultured delta proteobacterium | reverse complement strand
GCCGCCCGTCGCGACGCCTCCGCGGCCCGCGTCGACGGTCGCGCCCGACGCCGCCCCGCACCGCCCCGCGGCGCAGCCCGACGCATCGACCACGGCGCCCGTCGCGGCCGACAGCGGCGCGCCCGTCGATGCCGCGCCCGTCGTCGAGGCCGTCGTCGAGGCCGAGCCCGCACGCGCTCCCGGTCGCCGCGCGCACCGTCGCACGCACGGCGCCGACGCGGCCGTCGCCGCGAGCCCGAGCGAACCCGCCGCGCCCGCGCAGACGCGCATCGGCGGCATCACCATTCCCCGGTACAAGCCATGATTGCTCGCCGTCCGGCGCTCGCCTCGCTCACCCTGCTCGCCGCGCTCGGCCGCGCCGCGCCCGCCCTCGCGCAAGACGATGGAGCTCCCGAGGCTCTGGCCCCGCGACCCGCCGACGAAGAGGCGCGGCGGCTCTTCGCGCAGGCCCTCGCGCTCCTCAACGAGCAGCGCTTCGCCGAGGCCGCGCCGCTGCTCGAGCGCTCGCTGGCGCTGCGCGAGCACCCCGCTGCGCTGGCGGCCCTCGCGGCCTCGTACCGCGGCCTCGGGCGTTACGTCCGGGCCATCGCGACCCTCGAGCGGCTCGTCGCCACGGGGCGCGACGCGGCGCAGGAGGCCGAGGCCCGCGGGGTGCTCGCCGAGTGCCGCCGGGCTCTGGCGCGCGTCACGCTGCGCGTCACGGGGGAGCCCTCGGAGGTGCTCGTCGACGGCGATCGCGTCGACGTCGGCGACGTGACCCGCGAGCTCACGCTCGACCCCGGGGCCCACCGCTTCGAGGTGCGTCGCATGGGCTACGAGCCCGTGCGCGAAGACCGTCGCGTCGGCGTGGGCGAGGCCGCGGAGGTGGCCCTCGACGCGAGCGCGCGCCCCATGCCCGCCACGCTGGTGATCGAGACGCCGCAGGCGACGACGTCGATCCGTGTCGACGGTGTTCCCGTCGGCCGCGGGCGCCACGCCATGGCGACGGCGTCGGGGCGCCACGCCATCGTGGTCACGTGGGACGACGGCCACGCGCAGGAGCGCGTCGTCGAGCTGGCCCCCGGCGCGCGGATGACGGTCTCCATCGCGCCCAACCGCGCGCCCGCGATCACGGCGCGGTGGTGGTTCTGGGCGGGCGCGAGCGCCGTCGCGGCGGGGCTCATCGTGGGCGGGTACCTTCTCTTTCGCCCCACCGACACCGTGCCGCAGGGGAGCTGGGCGAACGTCTCCGAGGCGATCAGCGTGCGATAGGCTCGCGCACCGCGTCGGCGGCCACGCGGCGCACGCTCTCGGCGCTGAAGGGCTTGGCGAGGTGGGGCCGCACCTGACGGGCGAGAAAGTCGTTCGCGCGCTGCGAGACGGCGCCGCCCGTGATGAACACTACGCGCGCGGCGACGGCCGGACACGTCGCTTCGAGGGCTTCGAAGAACTCGATGCCGCTCATCGCGGGCATCATCAGGTCGCAGAGCACGAGGTCGAAGCGCTCGCCCGCGCCGATGCGCGCGAGGGCGTCGCGCGGGTCGGTCTCGACCGCCACGTCGTGCGAGGCGCGCAGCATGCGCTCGATGGCGCGCGCGACGGCGTCCTCGTCGTCGATGACGAGCACGCGGCCTCGGCGCGCGGGCTCGACCGCGAGGGCGGGCGCGCGGGGGCGCAGCGACGGCACCGAGGCGGGCGCCGGCGGGAGCGTCACGCGCGCGACGGTCCCGCGGCCGAGCTCACTCTCGACGGTGATCTCGCCGCCGAGGGCGCTCACGACGCCGTGGCAGGTGGCGAGCCCGAGGCCCGCGCCGCCGCCCACGGGGCGCGTCGTGTAGAACGGGTCGAAGATGTGGGGCAGGTCGGCCGGCGCGATGCCGTGGCCCGTGTCGCGCACCTCGACCACCGCGTTACCCCGCGCGTCGGCGCCGGTGCGAACGCTCACCTCGTTGCGCGCGGGCGCGCCGTCGGCGATGGCCTGCGAGGCGTTGAGGAGCAGGTTGACGAACACCTGCTGCAGCCGCGCGGGGTCGCCCATGACCAGGGGCGTGGGGCCGTACTCGACGCGCACCCGCGCGCGGTCGCGGAGCTCGACGCCCGTCATGCGCAGGGCCTCGTCGAGGGGCTCGCGCAGCGCGACGCGCGCGGCGGCGCTCTCGTCGATGCGGGCGAAGTCCTTCACCGAGCGCACCGTGTCGCGCACGCGCAGGGCGCCCTGCTGCGCCTCGGCGAGCACGGCGGCCACCTCGCGCAGATCACGAACGAGGGCGGGCGACACGTCGCGCGGGGGCTCCGCCGCGTCGTCGGTGAGGCCGTGGCGGCGCAGCACGTCGAGGGCGAAATCGACGTTGCCGAGCACGTAGGTGAGCGGGTTGTTGATCTCGTGGCCGAGGCCCGCCGCGAGCGTGCCGAGGGCGGCGAGGCGGCCCGCGACGGCGAGCCGCGCGTCGAGGGCGTGCTTGTAGAGCGCGATCTCGACCGTCGAGTGGAGCTCGCGCTCGTCGAAGGGCTTCGCGAGGTAGCCGTAGGGCACGGTGAGCCGCGCGCGGGCCAGCGTGGCGTCGTCGAAGTGCGACGTGAGGTACACCACGGGCACGCGAAAGCGCTCGCGCAAGATGCCCGCGGTCTCGATGCCGTCCATGGGGCCCTCGAGGTGCACGTCCATGAGGGCGAGGTCGGGCGCCGTGCGGCCCGCGACGGTGATGGCCTCGGCCCCCGAGGGCGCCACCCCGGCAACGCCGTAGCCCAGAAACTCGAGCGCCGCGCTGAGCCCGTCGGCCAGGGTCGGGTCGTCTTCGACGATGAGAATCTGTGCGCTCATGCTCTGGTGTGAACGGCTCCCGGGGAGAGGCACTAAAGCTCCGTCTCGGCCTTGTCGATCCCCGAAGCTCGCATTTGTCACGCCAGGTCGTCCTCGATGCGCGCCACCACGCGGGCGATCGCGCCGGCGAACGTTGCTTCGGGCGGGAGAAGGCTGATCACGAGAAACGCCTCGCGGGCGAAGTCGAAGAACCACCCCGGGTGCACCAGCACGTCGTCGCGCTCGAGGAGCGCGAGCACCCACTGCTCCTCGGTGTGCGTGCGCGGCACGCGGAGCACCGCGTACCAGCCTCCCTCGGCGGCGAGCAGCGTCGCCCGCGACCCGTCGCCCAGGGCGCGCCGGAGGGCCGCGCGGTTGGCCGCGACGCGCGCGAGAATGGCCGCCTGCACCGCGCCCCGCCGCGCGAGAAAGCCCGCCGCCGCGTGCTGCGCGGGCGCTGCGACCGAGAGGTAGCAGTCGGCGATCATCTCGAGGCGCGCGAGGGCCTCGGCGCGCTGCGCGTCGGGGCCTCCCACGACGATCCAGCCGAGCTTCACCTGCGGGAGCGCCACCACCTTGCTGAGCCCGCTCAACGTGAAGGTGAGCACCGCGCTCACGTCGACGAAGCTCTCGACGCGCCCTGCGTCGGGGGCCCACCCGTAGTCGCCGAACACCTCGTCGGCCACGAGGCAGAGGCCGCGCGCGCTGCACACCGCGACGAGCGCTTCGAGCGTCTCGCGGTCGATGAACGACCCCGTGGGGTTGTTGGGGTGCACCAGCAGAACGGCGCGCGTGCGGGGCGTGATGGCGTCGCGGAGCCCGTCGAGGTCGAGCTCCCAGCGGCCCTCGTAGGTGAGCGCGAAGGGGCGCAGCGACACGCCCTCGAGCCTGGCGAGGTCGTCGAAGAGGGGGTAGCTGGGGTGCGCCACGAGCACGTCGTCGCCGGGGTCGCACAGGAGCTTGAAGAGCCACCCGTAGGCCTCGCTCGTGCTCGCGGCGAGCACCACGCGCTCGGGGTCTACCGTGAGGCCCCGCGCGCGGTAGTAGTCGCCCACGGCGTCGCGCGCCACGGCGAGGCCGCGCGGGTCGGGCTCGTAGCGGGTCACGGGCTCCGACGCGAGCGCTTCGAACGAATCACCGTAGTCGAGGGCGAGGCCCGCGCGCGTGGGGTTCGACTCGGTGAGGTCGTCGAAGGGGCGCCCCGCGGCGCGGCGCCGCGCGATGGCGATCGAGAGCGAGTTGGGCGTGAGGTTCCACGCGGCGCGCGACGAGAACATGCCTAGCGCGGGCCGAGGTACATGCCCGCCAGAATGAGGATCAGCGCGCCCGTGAAGAGCAGCGCCGTGAGGATCGTCGGGTCGAGGCGCAGCCGGTCGAGCATCACCGCGCCGGCCTCGCGCAGGGCCTCGTCGTCGCTCTTCGCGAGCCGCGTCGCGATGTCGCGCGCGTCGCGAAAATCGCCGCGGGTGAGGGCGTTCTCCATCGCGGCCACGTCGGGGTGCAGCGGCCGCGGGACCTCGGGCGTCGCGGGCTTCGGGGGCGCTTCGGTCACGTCGCTCGCTGCGGTCTCTTCGGCCATCGCGGCGCGAAGCTACACGCTGCCGCCCCCGCGGTCACGCAGCGGCGAACTCGACGCCCACGCGGCCGCCGCCCCCGGCGAGGTTCTCGGCCCACGCGCGGCCGCCGTGCTCCTCGGCGATGCGTCGCACGAGGGCGAGGCCGAGGCCCACGCCCGGTCGCTGGCCCGCGCGCGCACTGTCGCCGCGGTAAAACGGCTCGAAGGCCCGCGCGAGGTCCTCCGGCGCGAAGCCCACGCCGTTGTCGTCGACGGCGAAGCGCACGCGCCCGTCGCCCGACGACACGCGCAGCGCGCGCACCGAGCCGCCGTGCTTTCGTGCGTTGGCGAGGAGGTTCGCGAGGGCCGTCTGCACCAGCGTGGCGTCGCCTTCGAAGCGCAGCGCCGCGCCCGCTTCGCGCTCGCACAGGGCCGCGTCGAGGCCCGCGCGCTCGAGGGCGCGCAGGGCCACGTCGCCCGCGTCGAGGGGCACCTTGCGCATCGCTTCGAAGTCCATGCGCGAGGTCGCCAGGAGGTCGCCCACGAGGGCGTCGATGCCCTCCATCTCGCGGTCTACGTCGTCGAGGGTCTTGTCGCGCGCGGGGTCTCCGTCGCGCAGCGTCTCGACCATGAAGCGCAGCCGCGCGAGGGGCGACCGGATCTCGTGCGACACGGCCGCGAGGAGGTTCTTCTGGTCGTCGATCTGGCGCTCGATGCGGCCGGCCATGTCGTTCACCGCGTGGGCGATGGCGCCGAGCTCGCCGGCGTCGTGGCGGCCGAGCTGCATGCGGCTCGCGAGCTTGCCCCGACCGATGTCTTGCACCACGCGCACGAGCTCGCCCAGGGGCCGCGTGAGGCGCCGCGCCATGAAGCCCGCGAGGCCCCAGAGAACCAGCACCACGGCGCCCAGCACGGCGACGCTCTGGCGCCCGCCGCGGGCGTCGGTGTGGCGCGCGGTGCACACGCGCACGGAGCCCAGGCGTACGTCGTCCTCG
>CAISKJ010000328.1 GCA_903885885.1 uncultured delta proteobacterium | reverse complement strand
GTACGAGGCCCCGCCGTCGCGCGAGACGAGCAGCGCGCCGCGCTCGCCCGCGACCCACAGCGCGCCGTCGGGCGAGCGGGTGACGAAGTTGAGGTCGCCCGCCACGGTGCCCCGCGCGAAGCGCCAGCGCACGGCGCGGGCGTCGTCGTCGAGGTGCGCCCAGAGGAGCATGCCGTCGGGGCCGCAGAGGGTCGCCATGCCGTCGCCGTCGACGCGGAAGCCCGTGACGTCGAGGCTCGGGAGCCCCGCGAAGTCGTGGGCCTCGGGGCGCCACGTGCGGCCGCCGTCGCGGGTGGCGAACACCCGGGTGCAGAGGGCCACGCCGCGGCCGTCGAGGTCGTGCGAGAGGGCCCAGCCGCGCCACCGATCGCGGAAGTACACCCCGAAGGGATGCGCGCCCGCGATGGGGAGCGGCGCCCAGCTGCGGCCGCCGTCGCGCGTGGCGAGCATGTCGTCGCCGGCGCACACGAGGAAGCCGTGCTGCGCGTCGGTGAAGAGCACCTGGGTGTACATGGCGCCCGCCGCGAGGCCGCGCGCGCGGTCGCCGGCCATGAGCACCTCCCAGAAGGCGCCGCCGTCGGCGGTGCGCCACACGACGGCGGTGTCGTCTTCGCCCGCGGCGCCGCAGGCCCACGCGTGCAGCTCGTCGAGGGCGCACACGGAGTAGAAGTGGTGCGCGTCGGGGTCGCGCGGATCCTGCCGCGTGAGCTCGCGAAAGGTGTGGCCGCCGTCGCGCGAGAGGAGCAGCCCGCCGGGCGTGCGGGGCCCGCCGAGCGCGAGCCAGAGCGACGCGCCGGGCGTCACGCACGCGTCGGCGATGAGCGGTCGTGGAGCGCGGGGAGTAGGTCGTCGGGCGCGCGGCTGCACAGGGCCGAGGAGTGTGCACCAAGCGCGGCCTCGCGACACGGAAGGTTCTGTCCACTTGTCGATTTTTGTGCGCTTTTTGAGGGCGATCGCGATGTTCTGTCACGTCGCCGCGAGGGCGATGCGCGGGCGTGTTTCGAAGTAGAGTGGCGGCGCCGTGTCGCCCTTTCGCTCGCGCCCGCAAGACCCGCTCGCCCCCCTCGCCGCGAGCGACGACGTGCGCGACGCCGTGGGCCAGATGGTGCGCCAGTTCGCCGACCCGATGGCCTTCCTCCGCGAGCTCGTGCAGAACGGCATCGACGCCGGCGCGACGACCCTCACGGTGACCCTCGACTGGGAGGGCGGCGACGGCGACGACGCGCAGGGCACCCTCCGCGCGGCGGTCACCGACGACGGCGCGGGCATGACGCAAGACGTGATCGAGCGCAGCCTCCTCGTGCTCTTTCGCTCGACCAAAGACCGCGACGCGACGAAGATCGGCAAGTTCGGCGTGGGGTTCTTCTCGGTGTTCGCGCCCGAGCCCCTCGCGGTGTGCGTCGACACGGGCGCCGACGCCGCGGGCGAGGGGCTGCGCCTCACGCTCCGCCCCGATTTCACCTACGAGCTCGAGTCGTCGACGCCGCGCCGCGGCACCTCCGTGCGCCTCGACCTCGCGCGCACGCGCCGCGCCGCGCGGGCCTTCGCCGCCGCCGCCGACGACGCCCTCGCGCGCTGGTGCCCCCACGTCGAGGTCCCGCTCTCGCTCGAGGTGCGCGGCCTCGGCGACGCCGACCGCAGCGCCCGCGTCGACCGCCCCCTCGCGGGCGACGGCGAGGCCAGCGTGACGCACCGCGCGGCCGGCGTCACCTACGCGCTGCGCGTGGCACCGCACGCGGCCAGCGCGGCGTTCTACAACCGCGGCCTCCTCCTGCACGCGTGCGACGAGGCCCTCGTGCCCCACGTCGCGCTGCGGGTCAACGCGCCGGACCTGC
>CAISKJ010000327.1 GCA_903885885.1 uncultured delta proteobacterium | reverse complement strand
CCGCGGCGATCGCGCGCGCCACGCGGTCGCGCAGCGCCGCCGAGGGGGCGACGGGGGCGAGCGCGAGGCCGATGGAGGCGAGGGCCTCGAGGTCGGCGTCGAGGGCGGCGCACACGTCGGGGTCGTGGCCCGCCACGCCGGCGAGCACGCGGGGCGGCGTGCCGGAGAGCAGCTTCTCGACGAGGGGGTCGTGGTCGACGGGGCGTTTCATGGCGCGGTTTGCGGAGAGGCGGCAGTGGCGGCGCGCTGCGTCTCGAAAGGGCTACGTCTGGCGCCGCGGATCGGATTGCGCGGGTGCCGCGCGGCGACGACCCACGGAGTATCACGACTCGGGCCCCCACGTCCCGAGCCACGCAGCGCGCGACGGCGCGCACCCGGTGATTGCGCGGGCGCACCGTACGGCGGTAACACGCTGCCGGGCTTTGTGAGCACCGTGGAAATCACCCTGCGCTTCGACAGCGGCACGCTCCTCCTCGACGGGCTCGGGCAGGCGCTCGCGCCGGGCCTCGACGACCCGCCGCCGGGGTGTTTGTGGGACCCGCGCATCGGCCGCTTTCGCGCGCCGGGCTACCGTTACCGCGAGGTGCTGACCGCCCTCACGCGCTGGTCGCGCGCGGGCCACGGTGTGCTCACCGACAACGCGCGCAAATACAACACCCTCACGCTCGCGCACCGCGCCGAGCGGCAGGCCTTCGACCATCAGCGCGAGGCCATCGCCGCGTGGAAGGCGAAGGGCTCGCGCGGCGTGGTGGTGCTCCCCACGGGCGCGGGCAAGAGCTACGTGGCCGAGATGGCCATCATCGCGCTGCAGCGCAGCGCGCTCGTGGTGGCGCCCACGCTCGACCTCATGAACCAGTGGTACGACGTGCTCGTGACGGCCTTCGGGGCGAAGGTGGGCCTCCTCGGCGGGGGCTACCACGAGATCGAAGACCTCACGGTGAGCACCTACGACTCGGCGTACCTTCACATGGAGCGCTACGGCGACCGCTGGGGCTTGATCGTCTTCGACGAGTGCCACCACCTGCCGAGCCCCACGTACCTCATGGCCGCGGAGATGTCGCTCGCGCCCTACCGCCTCGGGCTCACGGCCACGCTCGAGCGCGCCGACGGCCGCGAGGCCCTGCTCGACGAGCGCGTGGGGCCGCGCGTGTACGCGCGGGGCATCAAAGACCTCGCGGGCGAGTACCTCGCCGACTACGACGTGCAGACGGTGCTCGTCGACCTCACCGCCGAGGAGTCGACGGCGTACACCGAGGCCCGCGGCGTCTACAAAGACTTCGTGTACGACATGGGCATCAGCATGGGGAGCCCCGACGGGTGGGGGCGCTTCGTGATGATGTCGTCGCGCTCGCCGGAGGGGCGTCGGGCCTTTCTCGCGTACCGCGAGCAGAAGCAGATCTCGCTCGCGTCGCGGGGCAAGCTGCAGGTGCTCGAGGGGCTGTTTCGCCAGCACGCGCGCGAGCGCACCATCGTGTTTACCAACGACAACGAGACCGTCTACACCATCTCGCGCACCTTTCTCATCCCCGCCATTACGCACCAGACCGACGTGAAGGAGCGCAAGGAGATCCTCGCGCGCTTCAACGCCGGCGAGTACCCCGCGGTGGTGACCTCGCGCGTGCTCAACGAGGGCGTGAACATCCCCGAGGCCAGCGTGGCGATCATTTTGTCGGGCACCGCGAGCGTGCGCGAGCACGTGCAGCGCCTCGGGCGCATCTTGCGTCGGGCTGAGGGCAAGCGCGCCGTGCTCTACGAGGTGATCACCCGCGGCACCGTCGAGGAGCACCAGAGCGGCCGCCGCCGGGAGCACGATGCTTACCGCTGACCTCATCGCCGCGCGCGTGGTGAAGGGCGAGGTGAAGCCCCGCTACGTGAGCCCGACAGACCCCGCGGCGCTCGCCCTCGCCGCGCAGATGGTGGCCGTGTTCGCCGAGCACGTGGGGCGCACGCGCGAGGCCCTCGACGGCGCGCTCGCGGCGCTCCTCGGTGAGGGCACCGAGTACCTTTTGCACCGGGGGCTCGCCAAGCTGTTGAGCGACCGCGCCGAGTTCGAAGTGAAGAGCGCGTGCGAGCCGTCGCTCTTGCGCCGCAGGCTCTTCGAAGAGGCCGCGAAGGTTCACCCCGCGGTGGCCGTCGCCGACGCGGTGCACAAGGTCACGCGCGACGACGTGGTGGCCCGCGTGGCCGCCGAGCTCGGCGTCGATGCCGCGACGGTGACGGGCGCGATGTACGCCGACCTCGAGGCCGAGCACGTGATGACCGCGGGGCCCGACCTCACGCCCGAGGCGCTGATTCATCGGTACAACGTGGGCCTCGCGCAGGCGGTGCTCCTGCGCGCCACGTCGATGACGGTGGAGATCGCCGCGGGCGCGCCGGCGCGCTACCGGCAGCTCTTTCGGTACGTGAAGTTCTACCGGCTCATGCACCAGGTGACGGGCACCGCGAAGACGGGCTACGTGCTGCGCCTCGACGGGCCCATGTCGCTGTTTCAGCTCTCGCAGAAGTATGGGCTGCAGCTCGCCGAGTTTCTGCCCGCCCTGTTGCTCTGCGAGGCGTGGAAGGTGAGCGCCGACGTGCTCTGGGGCAAGGAGAAGCGCGCCCTCACGCTGCGCCTCTCGTCGGAGCAGGGCCTCGTGTCGCACTACCCCGACAAGGGCGTGTATGTGACCCGCGAGGAGCAGTTTCTCGTCGACCGCTTCGCCGAGCTCAAGACCCCGTGGGCCCTCGAGCGCAAGAGCGAGGTGGTGGACCTCGGGGGCAAAGGAGTGCTCGTGCCCGAGTTCGTGCTGCGGCACAAGACCGACGGGCGCGTGGCCTACGTCGAGGTGATGGGCTTCTGGAAGCGCGAGTACCTCGAGGCGCGCCTCGCCCTCTTGCGCAGCGACGGCCCGAAGAACCTCGTGCTCGCGGTGCCGTGGCGCCTCCGCGGCAACGACGACGAACTCGCCGACGCGCCCGGCGAGGTGCTCTTCTTCAAAGATGTGATCGTGGCGAAGGAGCTGCTGGAGCGGGCCGAGCGCGTCGCGAAGAAGTGACTACATGCCCATCGCGGCCATGGCCATGAAGTCGACCTCGACGGTGGTGGTGGCCCCCGAGGTGACGTCGGCCATGGACTTCGTGGTGGGCCACGGGCGGCGGTCGCCGCTGTTGAACACCAGCTCGCCGGTGAGGTTCACCGGGCCCACCTGCACGTTGCTGAGCGTCATGCTGCCGGCGGCGCACGCGGCGGCCATGGGCACCGCACGCTGCACGCGAAACTGCGTGGCGCGCGCGTTGACGACGGCGCACTCGGTGGCGGGGCGGTTGCCGTTGATCGTCCACGTGATGCGCAGGCGACCGGCGGGCTCGAAGCGAATGTTGGCCGTGGTGGTCTGGCCCGCCATCACGTTGGCCTCGACCACGAACGAGTGCACCACGTTGCCGCTCGCGTCGAGGAGCTCGGCGGTGACGGCCGCGAGGGTGGCCGCGGTGTCGTTGATGCGCACCTCGCCCTGGGTGCAAGGCACCGTGGTGTCTTGCATGAACTGAACGAAGTTGGCCGGGAAGCGCACCGACACGCCGCCCGCCTCGGCGCAGCCCGTAGCGGGCGCCATGCCGCGCACCGTCCACGCGAGCACGAGGTTGCCGGTGCCGATGAAGACGTCTTCGGGCACGACGGGGTTGTCGGGCGGAGCGTCGTAGGGGACCACGACGGGCGGGTCGGAACAGCCCGCCGCGAGGGTGAGCAGCGAGAGGGCCAGCGCGGACGCGCGGCGCACGAAGAGGCTCCTGAGCTCCATAGGTAGGGTGGGTGATTGAATCGCGGGTCGCGCCGCGCCTGTCAACGCCTCTCGCAGAATCGTCGCCGGAAACTTCACGCGCCGCTGCGCTCTGTGCGAACGCATCGACCGGCGCATGAACCACTGGAACGACGGCGGCGGGGCGAACGACGTGGGCGGCTTCTCGAGCCTCCGGGTGATGCTCGTGGGCGACGACGAGCCCTTCATGCAGCGCGTCGCGGGCCTCTTCGTGAACGTGGGCCACCGCTCGCGCCTCGTGGCCGACCCGCGCGCCGCGCTGGCCGCCGTGGGCGAGGCCGACGTCGACGTGCTCGTGTGCGACCTCGGGGCGACGCGCCTCCAATCGATCGCCACCATTCTCGCGCTGCGGGCGCTCGGCGACGAGGCCCCGCCCGTGGTGGTGATCTCGTCGATGCCCAACCTCGCGCAGCACTGCGAGGCCCTGCGCATCGAGCACTTTCTCGCGCAGCCGTTCCGCTTCTCGCGCCTCCTCGAGATCGTGGAGCGCGTGGGCGAAGACTGGCGCGCCAACCCCGTCGAGCGCTCGGGCGTGTTCTTTCGTCAGCAGGTCGAGGGGCTCATCGAGTCGCTCCCCGACCTCGAGGCCCTCAGCTTCGGCTGAGGGCGGCCGCGAGGCGCGCGCGCACGAGCGCCACCACCTCGTCGCGCCGCTTCGCCTCGAAGCGCGGCGCCGCCACGCGCAGAAACCCTCCCATGCGGAGGGCGTGCAGCACGCGGTAGTACGCGAGGCGCTCGGGGTCGGCCAGCACGGGCGTAAACCGCTGCGTGTAGCCCTGCGTGAAGGCCTCCATGCGCCCGGCGCGCGCGCGCTCCGACGCGGGGGCCCACGGCGCGGGCTCGAAGAAGCGACCCACGAAGGCCAGCTCGTAGAGGGGGTCGGCGCCCATGGCGTACTCGAGGTCGAGCCAGGCCACCACGCGGTCGCCCTCGCAGAGCACGTTGGCGGGCTGCGCGTCGCCGTGCGCGAGCCGCGGGGCGCGCACGCGCGCGAGGGCGGGCGCCAGCTCGGCGAGGCGCGCCTCGGCGTCGTCGCACAGGTCGACGAGCTCCGACGCGCGCGCCTCGGCGAGGGCGTCGAGGGAGAGGTGCGCCATCGCGTCGGGCCAGGTGGCGAAGGCGCCGCGGCCCGCGCCGTCGAGCAGGCCGAAGCCCTCGACGGGCACGGCGTGAAAGGCCGCCAGCCCTACGCCGAAGGCGCGCCAGAGGCGCTCGGCCACGTCGTCGCGCGCGTCGTCGAGGGCCGCGTCGAGGGTGCGCCCCGGGAGGTCGGCCATGAGCACCACGTCGACCGTCGAGGCCCGCGACGGGTGCGCGACCGACACCGCGGGCACCGTGGGCGCCGCGGTGCCCGCCATGCGCGCGCGCACCCACGACTCGCGCGCGATGCGCCCGGTGCCCTTCGGCGTGAGGCGAACGATGCGCGTGCCGCCCTCGGTGAGCGACACGCGGTAGACCCGCGAGCGCGTGCCGTGGCCGATGGGCTCGACGTCGTCGACGGGTTCGCCTAGAAGCGACCACGCCGAGGCGACGTCGAGCGCGGGCACATCCGTGGCGGGGTGCTGCGCGCGCATGACCGGGCGCGACGCTACCATGCGCCGCGGGTGTAAGCGCCGCCGTTGCGCGGGCGTTGAGCCGCGCTGCCTGCCACCGGAGAGGAGCTTCGAAGCGATGCGTAGGAACGTGATGGTCTGGGTGTGGATGGGCCTCGCCGCGACGGCGTGGTCGGGGTGCGCCGCGTCGGGTGCGTACCCCCGCGCGTCGATGGCGATGCAGGCGGGCGCGCCGCCGTCGGCGCCCGCCATGGAGCCGTCGGTGAGCGTGAGCTCCGTGAGCTCGGTGGAAGAGGGCGCCTCGACGGGCGAGAGCGAGCGCGTCGACGTGGCCGAGCAGCCCGCGCCCGCGCCGCAAGCGCCCGCGCCGCAAGCGCCCGGTCGCGCGGCGCCGGTGCGCAACCTCCCCGGCGTGACGCAGGCCACGGGCCCCGCGGGCAACACGGGGCAGCCCGCGCAGCCTGCGCAGCCCGCGGCGGCGACGCCGGCCACGCCCGCGGCGATGCTGATCTACACGGCCGACATCGACCTGCAGACGGCGCGCGAGGCCGTGACCCCGACGCTCGACCGCGTGATCGAGGCCGCCACCGCGATGGGGGGCTACCTCTTGCGGCGCACCGACACGAGCGTGCAGGTGCGCGTGCCGTCGGCGCGCTTTCGCGAGAGCCTGCGCACCGTCGAAGAGTTCGGCGAGGTGCTGCACCGCTCGGTGGCCGCGCAAGACGTCTCGGAGGAGTACCGCGACCTCGAGGTGCGCTTGCAGAACCTCCGCGCGGTGCGCCGTCGCCTCGAGGAGTTTCTCGCGCGCGCGGGCTCCATGACCGACGCGCTGCAGGTGGAGCGCGAGCTCGAGCGCGTGACGCGCGAGATCGACACGCTCGAAGGGCGGCTGCGCTTTCTGGGTGCGCGCGTGGCCTTCTCGCTGGTCACGGTGAACGTGCGCGCGCGGCCCGAGGGGGTGATCGTGGCGGGGCCGCCCATTCCGCCGCGGAGGGCCATCGATCTGCCCGTCGAGTGGTTTCGTCGCGTAGGCCTCGAGCGCCTGCTCGACACGCGCGAGTGATGTTCACCCCCAACGCCAATCGACGAGGACGAACCATGAACCGCCATGTGCTTCCGCTGATCCTGATGATGGCCCTGGGCGCGAGCGCCGAAGGGTGCGCGAGCTTTCACATGAACACCCCGGCCGGCTTCGCCGAGCTGGGCGACAACGACGACTTCGCGTACCGCGCCACCAACGCCGAGGGCGTCGTGGTGGCCGTTCGCTCGGAGCGCAACCCGCTGCGCGGCAACCTCGAGTTCTGGTCGGGCGCCGTGAGCGAGCGCCTGCGCGCGCAGGGCTACACCGCCGACGGCGCCCCGCGCCCGGTGCAGAACGCCAGCGGCCTCGCGGGCACGCAGCTGCGCTTCGCGCGCGAGAGCAACGGCCGCACGCTGCGCTACTGGGTCACGGTGTTCGTGCGCGAGGGCGGCGGGCGCGTGTACCTCGTCGAGGCCGGCGGCGACCGCGAGGTGTTCGACCGCGCCACGCCCGCCGTCGAGCGCGCCATCGCGGGCTTCTCGACGTAGAACGCCCGCGCGGTCGAACCCCCTCACACATCCATCACCGTCGGTCGCCGAGCTTCGCGCGGCCGAGCGCCCAGGGCAGGAGCCGCGCGATGTTGCGCGCGTCGTCGATGCCCCGGTGGTGCGTTCCCACGAGCGGGAGCCCCACGCGCTGCAGCGCCTCGGCCATGCCGTAGCGCTTCGTCTCGCCCAGCGCCGCCGAGAAGGCCCGCTTCACGTTCGTGTGGCGCCCGCCGAAGGGCAGCGACACGCGGTGGTGGCGCGCGTCCTGCTCGAACTGGTTGCGGTCGTAGTCGCCCCACGAGGCGAAGAGCGCGTCGCGGTTGTCGATGAAGCGCCGCAGCGCCTCGATGGCTTCGGCGAAGCCCGGCGCCCCGTCGACCTGCGACTGCGTGATCGACGTGAGCCCGGTGCAGAAGGGCGTGAGCACAGGGTGTCGCACGGGCTTCACGAACGACTGAAACTCGCCCACGGCGTCGAGCGAGGCGCGCTCGACGAGCACCGCGCCGATCTCGATGATCTCCATCTCGTGCTTGGGTACGGTGCCGCGGTCGTCGCAGGTCGCTTCGAGGTCGATGACGAGGAAGTAGGCAGGGTCGGTGTTCATGGTCGTGTGTCCGTTTCTCGCCGTGCATACTGCCGTCGTGAGCGGGAGCGCGCACGGACACGAAGCCGGACAGCCGCCAGGGTTTCGCTGGGACGACTACGTGGCGTGGCTCATCGCGTCGCACGGCTCCCTCGCCGCCGTGGCCGACAAGCTCGCGTCGCGCCGCGCGTGGGTCGACGACAGCGCCTCCATCGAGCGCGCGTTGCGTCGGCTCCGGGGGCGTGCGCACCTCGACGGCGGCACGTGGGGCCTCCGCTGCCTCGCGGCCTTCGGCCTCCCCGGCGCGCTCAATGATCGCGTGCGATGGCTGGGCGCGTACCACTCGCGCTTCACCGACCTCCCGGTGCCCCTCTGCGAAGACCTCTTGCGCGTGTGGGATCGCCCTCCGGTGAGCGAGGCCCCCGACGCGCAGGCGTGGCTCGCGCTCGCCCACGCGAGCTGCGCGCTGCGCTCGGCGCGCCCGACCGACGCCGCGGGGCACCTCCTCCGCGCGCGCGCCGTGGTGGCGCGATGCCCCCCGGCGGCGCGGGTCGAGCTGCTCCTCACCGAGGCCTTCGTCGCGAGCCGCGAGGCCCGCGACCGCGTCGACGCGCTGCTCGCCGAAGCCGGCGCGGCGCTCGACGCGGTCGAAGAGGTCGACGAACGCGCGTGCCTGCGCGCCCGTTGGATCGATCAAGAGGCGTGGCAGTGGAACAAGGGCCGCCGCGGCCCCGCCGACCCGCGCGCGGCCGAGGCGCTGTACCGCTCGCTCGCCGACGAGGGCGCTCCTCCCTTCGCGCGGTGCCGTCGCGCGAGCGGCCTCGCGTACTGCGCCTGGCGCCTCGGACGCGGCGACGAGGCGATCGCCCACGCGCGCGCCGCGATCGCCCACGCGGGCGACGGCGGCCACCTCCGACTCCGCGCGATGTCGCTCCAGATGCTCGCGCGCGTCGGTCAGGGTGACGAGGCGACGAAGGCGTCGGAGCGCGCGCGCGCCATCGCGGCCCAACTCGACGACGAAGCCCTGCGGCTACGCTTCGAAGGGTCTCCGAAGGCTCGTTGAACGGTCCGCGCGGACCATCGCGGCAGCCGCGCCGTGATACCGTCGCGGCGATGGCAGCCGACGCAGCCCTGGCGCTTGACGCCGAGTATCCCAACCTCGCTCCCGACGCGCTGGCGGTGTACCGCGATCCGCCGCCGGGCGTGGTCGCCGAGATCATCGCGGGCACGCTCTACACCATGCCGCGGCCCCGTCCGCTGCATCAGAACTCAGCGATCGCGATCAGCGATTCGCTCTCTCCGCCCTTTCGTCGCGGCCGCGGCGGTCCCGGCGGCTGGATCATTCTGCCCGAGCCCGAGCTTCGCCTCGGCGATCTGCCCGACCTCGCGCAGCCCGACCTCGCGGGGTGGCGCCGCGATCGACTGCCCGACGTGCCGCCCGAGGCCGCCATCTCCGTGGTACCCGACTGGGTGTGCGAGATCTTGTCGCCCTCGACCCGAAAGCACGACGTGCAGGTGAAGGTGCCGATGTACCTCCGTCACGGCGTGGGGCACCTGTGGCTCGTCGACCCCGAAGCGCACTCGCTGCAGGTCTTTCGTCGCGTCACCGACGGGTGGCTCCTGGCGCTCTTCACCGAGGGCGATGAGCCCGTGCGTGCCGAGCCCTTCGACGCCATCGAGCTCGATCTCGGCGCGCTCTGGAGCTGGTAGGCGCCCGCAGGGGGCCTCCTCGACGAGCGCTCTGACTTCCTGGTGGCAACCCGGGGGCCTCCTCGACGAGCGCTCTGACTTCCTGGGGGCAACCCAAAGGCCTCAACGACGAGCGCTCCGACTGCCCGAGGGCAACTCGTGGCCTCCTCGACGAGCGCTCCGACTTCCTTGGGGCAACTCGGCGCCTCCTCGACGAGCCCGCCGACAGCCTCGGGGCAACTCGGCGCCTCCTCGACGAGCCCGCCGACAGCCTCGGGGCAACGCGGCGCCTCCTCGACGAGCCCGCCGGTCAATCCATCGCAGCGTCGGCGGGGCTCCCGCCATCGGTCGCGCCCGCGTCGGGCGTCACCGCCATCACCCGTTGCACCGGGCGCCCGGTGACGTCGTCGGGCGTCGCGACGCCCAGCGCCGCGAGCGCGGTGACACCCGTGTCGGTCGTGCGCACCGGGTCTTCGAAGTCGCCGCGCTGCACGCGCGAGCCCCACGCGAGCCACGGAATGTGCAGGTCGAGCGGGCTGTGCGTGCCGTGGCGCCGACCGTGGCCGCCGTGGTCGGCGCTCACGAGCACCAGCACGCGGTCGTGATCGGGGCGACCTTCGATGGCCGCCATCACGGTGCCGAAGCACCGGTCGGAGCGGGCGATGGCTTCGAGGTAGCGCGCGCTCATCCAGTGGTACCGATGGCCCGCGTCGTCGGGCTCTTCGAAGTGAATGAACGTGATGCCCGCGGGCGCCGTCGGCAGGTACGCCACGGCGGCGCGCGCCACGCGCTCGCACGACCAGTGCGGCAGCGACCACACGTCGACGGAGCCCGGCAGCGCAATGTGCCGGAGCTTCTGCTTCGCGACGAACATCGCCGTGGCAAAGCCCAGGTCGTGCGCGCGATAGAGCACCGTGGGCACACGAATGAAGCCGCGCTCGGGGCGAAAGTCGTCGAACTCCATGCCGTGCACCTCGACCTCGGTGCCCGAGAGCATCGAGCTGTGCGACGGTAGCGTCGACGAGTCGCCCACGGTCTCGGCCCGCAGCGCGTAGGCCCCCTCGGCGCGCAGGCGGTGGAGCGTGGGGGCGTCGGCGCGCTCCATCCCGTCGGGGCGCATGCCGTCGAAGCTCACGATCACCACGTGGTCGTAGGGGCGCGGCGGCGCGACCGGGGCGTCGTCGTCGCCCGCGTCGCCCGCGTCACCGGCGTCGAGCGGGGCGCCCGCGTCGGGCACGTCGTCGACCGACTGCGAGTGCAGGAGCCTCGGCGCGCCCAGCGCGGCCGCGACGCCGACCGCCACGCAGACCCACGCGCGAAGGTTCACGGCGTGGGGTCTTTCGGCGGTGCGTTGGCGGTGGGGAGCAGCGCGTCGGGCGTGGGCGCGACGGCCGCGCGCAGCAGCATCGCCGCGAGGAGCCACGGCGACGCATAACCTACGAAGGCCACGAGCGCGCTCGGCGTGAGGCACCCGATGGGCACCACCCACATCGAGGCCATGACGTGGCACACGCCGAGGAGCAGCGTGACCGCCGCCCACAGCCCATGCTGCCCCGCCGTGGCCGCCCGCGCGCGGTAGGCCAGCGTGAGCCCTACGGCCGCGAGCGCCGCGACGCAGGCGTACGACGAGAACGCGTCGGCCGCGCGCAGCCCGCCGCACGCGAGGGACATCGCGTCGTCGAGGGGT
>CAISKJ010000326.1 GCA_903885885.1 uncultured delta proteobacterium | reverse complement strand
CGCGCGCCGCGGAGCTTCGCGAGGAGCGCCACGGAGCGCGTGTCACCGGGGCCGAGCTCGAGCACGCGGCGGCCGCGGAAGAGCTCTCGCGCCTCGGGCACGAGGCCCGTGTGCGCGGCGATCTGCTCGTAGTCGGACACCACGCCGTGGAAGTAATCGACGGCGCGTGGGCCCTCGTGCGCGCCCCCGCGGCCCGACACGTTGCCGAGGCGGAGCAAGGCGTTAGCGACCCGGGGCGCACGACGGAACACGAGGTTTCGGCTGGCGTGAAAGGTCGCCGAAGGGATCGCCCAGAGAAGCTTGGAGGGTCTCATCGCGCGGAGCGGCGGAATCTAGTCTCGGCCAAAGCAGCGGGTCAACGTCTCGTCACGCGCGGGGCGACGAAGGTTGCCTCGCGGGCTCACTGCATGATCCCCAGGTCGGTGACGGTCGAGGCTTCGAGGGCGCCGTCGAGCGGCGCGTCGGCGACGTCGTCGGGGGCCGCGTCGGTGGGCGCGCCCGCGTCGAGTCCGCCGTCGCGGCAGGCGATCCCCGACGAGAGCCACACGGGGCAGCCGCTGAAGTCGGTGCGCATGAGCCAGAACTCGGGGTACCCCTCGCCGCACACCTGACGGCACTCGCGCCCTGCGACGCGCGCGCCGCCGACGCGCACGCAGCCGCAGGTGGTAAAGCGGTCGATGGGGCAGCAGGCCACCGCCGGGCCGTCGGGCGCGAGGCTCGCATCGACGACGTCGGCGCGCGCGTCGACCGCCGCGTCGCCCAGCGGTACGCAGCGAAACGCGCGGCACACCTCGCCCGCACGACAGGGCACCGCGCACAGCGAGAAGTCGGAGCCGTCGGCCGTGTCGACCACGGGGACGTCGTAGCCCTCGAGGGGGTCGGCCTGGCAGGCGGTCACGAGCGAGAGCGCCGCGAGGGCGCGCGCGAAGCTGCGAACGTTCATGCGTCGTTGGGTCTCGAAGGTCGAGTGTAGCGCAGCGGGGCGGGTTGAACGCGCTGCGTCACACGGACGGTGAGTTGTGATAGCGTCCGCCGCCCTGACGCCGGAGGGGATTGTGTTCGATCCCTCGGAGACGGCGCGCGTGAGACCTCAATGACCGACGGACGCAACGACACGATGCGGGTGGCGCGTGGGCCGCGCGCGAAGCGAACGGTGGCCCTCACCGGCGCCGACGCCTTTCTGGGGAGGAACCTCATCGGGCTCCTCGAAGACGACGACCGCGTGGGGCGCATCGTCGCCTTCGACGTGAAGAACCCGCCCTCCGCCGGGCGCAAGACGCGGTTCTACAAGGTCGACCTCACGCAGCCGTCGGTCGACGCGCGCATCGCCGAGGTGCTCGCCGCGGAGGACGTCGACACCTTCCTCCACCTCGCGTTTCTGTCGTCGCCCACGCACGCGAGCGCGTGGGCCCACGAGCTCGAGAGCGTGGGCACCATGCACGTGCTCAACGCGTGCCGCGAGCGGCCCGTGCGCAAGTTCGTGATGTGGTCGCAGACCATTCTCTACGGCGCCGCGCCGTCGAACCCAAACTTTCTCAGCGAGTCGCACCCGCTCAAGGGGCAGAGCGAGAGCCGCTTCCTCAATGACAAGATCGAGGCCGAGCAGGTGGTCGCGCGCTTCGCCCGGCAGATGCCGGGCACCGTGGTCACCGTGCTGCGCGTGGCGCCCATTCTCGGGCCCACGGTGGACAACTACCTCACGCACTACCTCGGTCGGCGGCTCGTGCCCACGCTCATGGGCTTCGACCCGCTGATGCAGTTTACCCACGAGGTCGACGCGCTCGCGGCCTTCAAGCTCGCGGTGATGCGCGACGCGCCCGGGGTGTTCAACATCGCCAGCGAGGGGGTGCTCCCGCTCGCGACGGTGATCAAGCTCGCGGGCCGCATGACGCTCCCCATCGCGCACCCGCTGGCGTATCCCCTCGCCCGCGCGCTGTGGGCCGCTCAGCTCAGCGAGGCGCCGTGGATGTTCCTCGATTATCTCCGGTGGGTCTGCGTGGCCGACACCGAGCTCGCGCAGCGCGAGCTCAAGTGGCGCCCTGCGTTTACCACCCGCGAGGCGGTGCTCGACCACGGCGGGGCGCAGAGCCTCCGCGACGCCCACCTCATGCGCGCGTCGTCGCACCTCTGAGCGAGAAGGAAACGGTTCTCCATGGCCAGGCGAGTTCTCGGCGACGACCCCTTCGCAGACGGCGCCCCCGACGGGGCCCCCACCGACGACAAGGCCAAGGCCGACGCGCCCAAGAAGCGCTCGGTGCCGCCCAAGCCGCGCAAATCGGTTCCCCCCACGGCGCCACGCAAATCGAAGGCCCCTCCGCCGACGGCCGACGAGCCCGTGGCGCGCGTTGCGCCTCCGCCGGCGCCGCTGCCCGTGATCGAGGCGCCCACGTCGAGCGAGGCGCCGTCGCCCGTCGACGAGGCCGTCGAAGAGTCCGTCGGCGCGGCCGATCTCCCGCCCGAGGCGCCGGCGTCCGACGAGCGCGCGGTGCTCACCGACGCGCCGCGCGCGGCCGACCGTGAAGAGAGCCTCGAGGACACCATTCGCGCCCTCGAGGCGCGCCTCGACAAGCTGCTCGAGGGCTCGCGCGAGCAGGCGCAGCCCATCCTCGACCGCGTGAGCGACAAGCTCCGCGCCGTGGCGAGCGCCCCCGCCGCGCGCGGCGACGGCGCGGCCGAGGCGCGCGACGAGGGCGCCCAGTACGACGTCGCGAAAGACCTCTTCGGGAGCCAGTACTACCTCCGTCAGTGGGGGCGCGTGGCCATGCGCGACCGCTCCGAGGAGGTCGACGAGTTCGGCTTCGACCCGAGCTACGAAGCGCGCTGGCGGCCCCTCTTCGATTTTCTCTACGAGCGCTGGTGGCGCGTCGACGTCGAGGGCATCGAGAACGTGCCCGCCGAGGGGCGCGTGGCGCTCGTGGCCAACCACTCGGGGGCGGTCCCCTACGACGGCATCATGCTCGCGGCCGCCATGCGCAGGGAGCACCCTACGGCGCGGCCGCTCCGCTGGCTCGCGGAAGATTTCGTGTCGCACCTGCCCTTCATGGGCGCCTACCTCACGCGCCTCGGCGCGGTGCGCGCGTGTCAGGAGAACGCCGAGCGCCTCCTCCGCAAGGAGTCGTGTGTGGCGATGTTTCCCGAAGGCGTAAAGGGCATTTCGAAGCTCTTCGGCGACCGGTACAAGCTTCAGCGCTTCGGGCGCGGCGGGCACATCAAGCTCGCGATTCGCACCCGCACGCCCCTCGTGCCTGTGGCCATTGTGGGCGCCGAAGAGACGCACCCGCTCATCGCCCCGAGCGGCGTGGTCGCGCGCATGCTCGGCGTGCCGTTCGTTCCCATCACGCCGACGTTTCCGCTCCTGGGCGCGGCGGGCCTCGTGCCCCTTCCTTCGAAGTGGCGCATCGTGTTCGGTGAGGCGATGCCCATGAACGCGTACGGCCCCGACGCCGCCGACGATGAGGTGCTCGTAGGTCGCCTCAACGAGAAGCTCCGCGGCACCATTCAAGACATGCTCGACCGCGCCCTGCGCCAGCGGCGCTCGGTGTTCACGGGATAGGCGCGCACCCGGTTCGGCAGAGGTCGGTTGTGAATCTCGTCGCGCGGCGCGGCGACGGAGCGCGTCGCGCGTCGGATGAACGGGCGAGCGTGTGCGGCGTGGGAGGTTCTCGAATGAAGACATGGATGTCTCTTGTGGTGGTGTGCGGCGTCGCCAACGTGGCAGCGTGCTGTTCGACCAGCGCCTCGTCGCAGGGTGACGCGGCGCTCGACCAGGCCGTCGCCGCCGACGTGCTCGACAGCGGCTCACCCGACAACACAGCATCGGACAGCGGCTCACCCGACAACGGCCCCGACGCAACCGCCGATGTCGGGAGTGACGCATCCGACGCGAGCGACGCGGGTGACGTCTCCGATGCGGCCGATGGAGCGATCGCCCCGCCGATGCGTTGCCCGGCGTGCACGGGCACGGGCTGCACCATCGTCGAGGTGACGACGGGGTCGCGGTTCTCGTGCGCGCGGCGGGCCTCCGGGGCGGTGCTCTGCTGGGGCGACAACACCCTCGGCGAGCTGGGCGACGGCACGCGCATCGCGTCGTCGCGTCCCGTCGAGGTGCTCGGCGTATGCGACGCGGTCGACATCGAGGCGGGCGCGGGCACCGCGTGTGCGCGGCGCCGCTCGGGGCAGGTGTCGTGTTGGGGCTCCAACGTGTCGGGCACGTTGGGCACGGGCATTCCGTTCAGCGCGCTCCCTTCGTCGAACGCGCCGCGCGACGCGGTGGGCCTCGGCGACGCCACGGCCCTCGCGGGCGGAGCGGGCTTCTTCTGCGCCGTTCGCCTCGGCGGCTCCGTGGTGTGCTGGGGCACCAACGGCGCGGGGCAGCTCGGCGGCGGCGCCACCGGCTCCGACAGCCCGACGCCCGTCGCGCTCCCCGGCGTCACCGACGCCACGGCGGTGTCCACCGCGCAGTCGGGCTGCGCCCTGCGCGCGGGCGGCGGCGTCGTGTGCTGGGGCCGCAACCTCAGCGGGCGCCTGGGCTCGGGCGCAACGGGCGACAACGCGATGCCCGCCCCGGTCATCGGGCTCACGGGCGCCACGGGCATCGCCGCCGGCGTTTGGAACACGTGCGCCGTGCGCTCCGACGACACCCTCGCGTGCTGGGGCGACAACACGCTCGGCACCCTCGCGGCGCCGCCCTCGGCCACGCCCACCCTCGCCCCCGCGCCGGTGGCGGGCGTCACCAACGTGCAGCAGGTCGTGGTGGGCTACCGGCACACGTGCGCACTCCTCCGCGACCGTTCGGTGCTGTGCTGGGGCAAGAACAACCTCGGCGAGCTCGGCCGCGGAGTGGCGTCTCCCTTCGAGGCCGCGCCCGCGCCCGTCATGGGCCTCAGCGACGTTGCGCAGCTCGCGGCGCACAGCCCCAACGATGGCGTCGACGAGGGCGGCCACACCTGCGCGCTCCGCCGCGACGGTGTCGTGCTCTGCTGGGGCAAGAACGACCTCGGTCAGCTCGGCGACGGCACCACGATGACGCGCGCGACCCCTGTCACGGTCACCTTCTAGCGCTAACGCGGGGGCCGTCGCGCTGCCCGCTGCGCGACCCGCCGACAGGTTGCGCACGCAGCTGCGCAAGCTGCACCGGGGCCCCTTACGCCCCGACGAATCGCCTTGATTCAAGCTGTTTCTGTTACGGCATACCGGTTGCTCAAGCGTGCTCACACCGCAACGTCGCGGTGCTCACGGGAGAGTTTCACCATGTCGACGACAGCGCAGCGCATTCTCGAGGCCGTTCAGGGCGACCACGACACCATCAGCAAGCTCGCGGGCGCCATCGCGCGCAACGACGCGGGCGCCGTCCAGGCGCTCCTGCAGGCGCGCGGGGTGACGGTGAGCGACGACGAGGTCAGCGCCGTGGTGCGCGGCGCCACGTCGGGCGACGCCATGGCCTGCACGTGCACCTGCACCTGCACCTGATCG
>CAISKJ010000325.1 GCA_903885885.1 uncultured delta proteobacterium | reverse complement strand
TCACGGCGCCAGGGTACGACGCTCGCTCGGGCCTCTACCTGCGATGGCACGGCCCGCCCGTCGAGGTGCCCGAGCATCCGACGCGCGACGATGCGCGCGCCGCGTACGACACCCTCGCGGGGCTCTTCGAAGACTTCACGTTCCAGGGTGACGCGGACACCCGCCGCGTGATGCTCGCGGCGACGGTGGCCGCGATCCTTACGCCCCTCGCCCGAGCTGCGATCGCGGGGCCCGTGCCCGCGTTCATGTGGAGCGCCGATGCGCAGCTCGCGGGGAAGTCCCTCATGGCGTCGACGTGCGGCGCCGTAGTGCTCGGGCGCGCCCCGTCGGCGCGGCAGTACACGCCCGACGATGACGAGATGGCAAAGCGCATCGCGGCCGTCGCCATGAGCGGAACACCCCTGTGGATGATCGACAACATCCGCGGGCACATCGAAGGCGGGGCGCTGGAACTCACCCTCACGGCGCACGACACGATCGCGGCGCGCATCCTCGGCGCGACCGTTGACCGTGAAATGCCCTGGCGCCCGACAACCTATCTCACGGGCAACGGCGCGAGCTACAGCGCCGACATCGCGCGCCGGCTGCTCCACGTCGCGCTTCTGTCGCGCGGCCGCGTCGAGGGCGGGTCAACGCATGGCACCACGGAGCGCACCTTCCGGCACGTCGACCTCATGGGCCACGTTCTCGAGAATCGGCCCGAGCTGCTCCGCGCCGCGCTGGTGGTTCTGCGCGCGCACCTCGCGGCGGGGCGCCCGAGCTCGGGCGACGTGCTCCCCTCGTTCGAAGCATGGTCGCGCATCGTAGCGCACGCGGTGTGGTGGGCATCGGGCGTCGACCCCGTGCGCGCGCGCCCGCCAGAGAGCGCCAACCGTGACACCGACGTCGCCCGGCGCATCGCCCTGGCGTGGCACGGAGCAGCGCCAGGGGAGGCCCTCACCCTGTCGGCGATGCGCGACCGCATCACGAAGGCGGACACTTCGCGCGGCGGAGTAGAACCCGGGCGCGTCGCCGCCCTGGTGGAGCTCGGGTCGGCGCTGGCGGAGTTCGCAGGCGCGGCCGATCTCGGGCGGGTGCACCCCGGATCGCTCGGGCGCCGCGTGGAGCAGCACCTTCTTGACCGGGCGTTCCCTCACCCCAACGGCGGGCGGATTCGCATCGTCACCGCGGGGCTGCTCCACGGGTCAAAGCGGTACGTGTCTCGCGTCGAGGCCCCCGTCGCGGCCCCTGTCGACCTCCCCCCCGACGCTGGCCAGGGGTGGGGGAGTGGAGGGAGTGGGGGGAGTGTCTATAGCCATCAGACCCGAGAAAGCATCGAAGAGCCCCCTTCTACGGGGGAGCCCCTCGACGGCGCGCGGGTGTCGTTCGATGCGTGACGGCGCACGCAATCTACGGGCGGAGGGTAGCGCCGACTCCCCCGACCCCCCCCACTCCCCCACTGTCGACGGGGAGCGCGCGCGCCTCGACGGAACGGAACCCGCGATTCTGGCGGAGTCTCCCCTCCCTCCCCGCGCCCCTCCCTCCCCCTGGCCCGCGGGTTCCGTCGTGCGCCTCGACGTGACGGGCGGGCGGGTGCGTGTCGACGCGCCCGCGGGATGGCGCGCGCCCGAGCTGCTCCGCCGCGAGCTCGCGGCCGTGCGGCCCGAGCTGCTCCGCGCCCTGGCGCCCGAGCTGCCCCCCGTCGACGCGTGGCCGTTGACCTGGCGCGAGCTCTTCGAAGAGCGCGCGAGCATCGCGGCGGAGGCCTCCGACGTCGCCGACCCGCTCGCGGTCGCAGAAGCTGACCTCCGCCTGGCGGTATGGCGCGGCGACGTCGAGGCCCTCCCCGTCGAGGCCGCGCGCGCCGCGGGGTAGCTCCGCCGCACCTATCGCGCGCGCGACGTTGCCGCCCCTACCGCGCGCGCGAGGGGGGCGACGGAACCCGACGGAACCCGACGCCCGTTCGGCCGGCTGCTCCCCGTTGGCGCGAAACGGCACGCAAGGCACAACTCCCCCTGGCCCGCGGTGACGTCGAGGCGCGCGCGCCGTACCTCCGCCCCGATGCGACCCGCCGCCCTTCTGTTCTGCGCGCTGCTCCCGCTCGGGTGCGGCGCGAGCTCTCCAACCACCAGCACCGACGCGGCCGCCCTCGACGGCCCCGCGGTCGACGGGGCCCCGACGCCACCAGACGCCGCGGGGTGCCCGCGCGCATCGGGCCTCGGGTTCTGGCCCCTGGTGGTGTGCGACGCGGAAGGGCGCGGCGCGAGTGAACGCTTCGTGAGCGTCGAAGAGTGCGCGCAGCTCGCGGGCGTCGACCGCTCACGCCGCGCGACTTTCGGTACAGAACCCGTCGCGGCTTCGTGCTCGAGCCCCCTCGACGCCCGTTGCGCCTCAACGGGTGTGCGGGTCTGTACCTTCGCGGAGGTGCGCGCGGCGTTCACCCCGTAGCCCGCGGCGCGGTACACTGCGCTCGCCCTCCCCGTCGACCGCGGCGCGCGCGCGGGCCTCTGCTCTCGGCCGCTCCCATGCTCACCATCACTGCCCCCGACGGGGCGACCTTCACCGTTGACCTGGTGGTGCCCGAGCCCGCCGACCCGATCGCGGCCGCGTCGTGGTTGAAGGTCGCGAACCACTGCGACCCGCCCGCGGCCGTCGTGCGGTATCTCGGGCCCGGTGGCTACTCAAGCCTCACCACGCCCCCGACGCCCGCGGCCGTGGCGCCCGCCCTCACGCTGGGGGGCTCGTGGTTGACCTTCACGCCAACCCCGACGGCCAACGACGTGAAGGCCGAACTGCTCCCCGTGGTGGCCGACAACCGCGCGGCGTACGACCGCGGCATGATGGGGCGCGCGGAGGTGCACGACGTCGACGGCTCGGGCGTGCGCTTCGTGCTCGCGGGGGAGGCGCGCCCGCTCACGGCCGCAACGGCTGTGCTCGCGGCGCTGAACATCAGGGTGCCGTTGCCGTCGGGGTATCCCTCCGGGAGCCCGCCGTACCCCTCCGACGTGACGTTGACCGAAGCGGGCGCGCCTGAACAGCGCCTCGTTACGGCCCTCACGCTGCGAAACGAGTTCATGTACGGCGTCCGCGCGTTCGAGGGCGCGAGCTCGCACCTCCCCACGGCCACCAGCGCCAGCGCCGGCGCCCGCGTGCTGTTCCCCTCGGGCCGCGACGCCGACGGCGCGAGCGTGGCCCCGACGGCTCCCGGCGCTGTATGGCGCGCGGGCACGGTGGCGTAGGCCTCGACGGGCCCGCCGTCCCTATCGCGCGCGTGACCCGCCGTGACCCGCCGTGACCTGCGCGCGACCCCCTACCAGCGCGCTCGCGGGTGGAGTTCCCGTACCTAACGCGCGGGCGCGCGCACGCGAGACCTCGACGAAAGCCCGCGGGCGAAGCGCGTTCGCGCACCTCGACGGCCCCGCGGTGAGGGCCTCCCGCGGTACGGGAACGGGGCGCCGTACACCGACGGGACGGTGTGTGTACGCCCGCCCTCCGTCGAGGCCCCCGACGCGCCCGAGCTGCCCCGCGCGGAGCACCTCGACGGGCCCGCCGTTGCGCCTGGCGCTGGCCCCCGTCGAGGCCCTTGGCGCACGGGCCTTGACGCCCGCGGGGCTATCCCGCTTTGCGGGGATTCCGCGGCCCGCCGCGCGTTCCCAACCGTTCCCAACCGTTCCTTGCGCGCGCGCGAGCCCGCCAACCCTGCCACGAGCCCCCGCCGACCCTGACACCCCGTCGAGGTGCTCACCGTCGCGGCCGTTGGCGGAGCAGGTGGTGCCCCCCCGTCGAGGCGCGCGCCGTCGATCTCGAGAACCGTCGCCCGAGCATCACCCGCGGGGCCGCGTCGAGGTGCCCGAGCTCGCGCGCGCCCTGGCGCCCGAAACGGCACGGAGGGTCATCGGGTGCGCGCGTGCGCGCGAGGCGCGCGCTACTTCCCCTCCGCGTCGAGGCCCTTCACGACCCGCGCGAGGGCCTTCGCGTTCAACGGCCGTTCGCCCGCCGCCCACATCTGCAACGTGCTCCGCGCGACCCCGTGCGCCCGGGCGAAGGGCGCGACCTTCACCTCCGCCGCGAGGAACCGCACCAGCACGGCGGCCGCGTCGAGGGCCTCCCCGTCGAGGGGTGCGGCGGGCGGAGCGTGCTCCGTGCGTGCTCGGGTTGTGCTCGGAGCGTTGCCGGTGCGCGTGCGCGCCTTGCTCGGGCCACGCTCGGAGCGTGCTCGGGTTGTGCTCCGTGCGGGCACCGTGCGTGCGGCGGGT
>CAISKJ010000324.1 GCA_903885885.1 uncultured delta proteobacterium | reverse complement strand
GCGAAGGCCGCGACGGGGTCGGCGAAGAACATCACCCCGACGCGCGAGAACACCGCGTCGTAGGCGCCCTCTTCGAACGCGAAGGTCTGCGCGTCGGCCTGCACGACGCGAACGTTGGCGACGGCGCCATCGCCCGCGCGCTCGATGGCCCGCGCGAGGAGCGGCGCCGAGATGTCGACGCCCGTCGCGGCGCCGGAGGCCGCGCGCCGCGCGAGCTCGAGGGTGGTCGAGCCGCAGCCGCAGCCCACGTCGAGCACGCGCGCGCCGGGCGGGAGCGCGAGGCGCGCCATCGCGGCGAGGCCGATGGGGACGAGCTGCGCGTCGAGGCGCCCCTGGAGCGCGGCCCAGCGCGCTCCGTTGAGCTCGTTCCAGTGGCGAATCTGATCGGCGTTGGGCGCGGTCGGGTCGGTCATGGCCGCGAGGATCGCACGACGCGGCGCGCGGTGGAGTCAGCGCGTGAACGACGGCGCGAGGCGGCCCATCTCGCCGCGCTGGTAGCGCTCGATGTAGCCGCGCAGCTCCTCGGGCGAAGCGCCCACGAAGGGGCCCTGCGCGAGGAGGGGCTGGCCCAGCGGGCGGCCGTGGAGCACGGCGATCTCGGTGCGGGCGTCGATGCCCTCGAGCGTGACGGCGTCGGCGGGGTCGGCGGCGGGCGCGAGGCGCGCGACCTGGTGGGCCGCGACGACGACGTCGTTGACGCGGGCCGCGCCGCGGCGCACCCACACGAGCACGTTCTCGTCGGAGGGCGCGCGGTGCACGACGCGGGCGCCGCGGTCGAGGGCGACGTCGAGGAGGGTGACCGGCGTGGGCGGCGCGAGGGCCGAGCGGACCTCGCCGTGGGCCCCCACGACGACGCGCACGCGGGCGCCGTCGACCCCCGCGGTCGACACGGCGGCCCGCGCGGCGTGAAGCGCCAGGGGCGCGCTCTGCTTGAGCGCGAGGGGCAGGTCGACGAAGAGCTGAATCCCGTGGGCCGCGCGACCGGGCACGGTGGGGACCTCTTCGTGGACCATTCCGCGGCCGGCGGCGGTCCAGTGGAGGGCGCCGGGCTCGATCTGCACGGGCCCGGGGCTGAAGGTGTCGCGGTTGGTGAAGTCGCCGTCGCCGTCTTCGAACATCCACGTGACCGCGGAGAAGCCCGCGTGCGGGTGCGGCGGAAAGGTGGGCTCGCCCATGATGAACTCATCCCCGGCGATGAAGGGGTCGAGGCTCCCGCGGCCGAACATCGACTCGCTCAGGCGGGCGACGAGAAAGGCAGGGCCGGGCTGGCGATGCGCGCGCGCGACGGCGGTGACGGTGCGGTTCACGGTGGTCCTTTCGGGCCGACGCGCGGTCGGCCTGCACCCGGCGGCGCCGAGCGCGGCGAGGCCGACGAGCAGCGAGCGGCGGGCGATGGGAGGCGGCGGTTCGTTCACGCCCCACGAACATGACCCTCCCCGCGGCCCCCGCCAAGATCGAACAATCGAAACGCATTGTCTCCCCACGAGCACCAATGGACGGGCCCCGCGCCGCCGTGCGACGCTGCCGCGGCTGCCAATGGTCTTCGTGCCCCGCGAGCCCCTCGACCACGACGACCTCCGCGCGTTTCTCGCGGTGGTGGCGCAGGGCAATTTCACCCGCGCGGCGCGGGCGCTCCAGGCGCCGAAGTCGTCGGTCTCGAAGCGCGTCGCGGCGCTGGAGGCGCGGGTGGGCGTCGCGCTGCTCGCCCGCACCACCCGCACGGTGGCCGTCACCGCCGCGGGGCGCGCCCTCGCCGACGCGCTCGGCCCCGCCCTCGAGGCCATCGAGCGCGCCGTCGACCGCACCCGCCTCGACGCGGCCCAGCCTCGCGGGCGCGTCCGCGTCACGGCGCCCGTGGTGTTCGGCGACGAGCTCCTCGCGCCGCTGGTGGCGCCCTTCCTCGCACAGCACCCCGAGGTGCAGGTCGACCTCTGGCTCACCGACCGCCGCGTCGACCTCGTCGCCGAGGGCGTCGACGTCGCCATCCGCGCGGGCCCGCTGATGGACTCCGCGCTCGTCGTACGCCGCCTCGGCCCGGCCGCGTCGTGCCTCGTCGCCAGCCCGCGCTACCTCGCCGAGCGCGGCGCCCCGCGGCGCCTCGCCGACCTCGCCGCGCACCGCTGGTGCCTCTTCTCCGCCACCGGCGACGCGCCCGCCACGGTCGCCCTCAGCGGCCCCCGCGGCCCCGCCGCGCTCACGCCGCGCGTCGCGCTCACCAGCACCTCGCAGATCGCCCTCCGCCGCTGCCTCGTCGACGGCGCGGGCCTCGGCCTGCTCCCCGGGTACCTCGCGCGCGACCCCGTGGCGCGCGGCGCCCTCGCCGAGGTGCTGCCCTCGTACCGCGGTCCCGTCGGCGAGCTCCAGCTGCTCACCGTCGCCGGGCGCGCGACGGGCGCCGCGCGGGCCTTCGTCGCCGCCATGACCGACGCCTTCCGCGATGCGCGCCCGTGGGTGCGCTGACGAGGCAGCGAGTTACCGACGTCGGTAAACGGGCCAACGGCCCCCCCTGTTGGCCAAAGCGCAGGCGCCCGCACCGTTCAGTCGATGAGGCGCGCGATGGCGGCGGGCGACAGCGCGGCGCTGTACAGCCGAAAGTCGCGCATCTGCCCCGCGAAGAGGCTGTCGGGGTCGCTGTGCCCGCGGGAGTCTTCCTTGAGGCCGATCCAGTATCGGTTGCGGGTGGGCATGAGGGTGTACGGGTTGCGGAGGTTGGGCACCTCCGTCACCGCGGGCGAGGCCGATCCCGCCGCGGCGCCATCGACGTAGAGCGTGCAGGTAGGCTGTCGGCCATCGGGCCCCCAGGTGAAGGTCACCGCGACGTGGTGCCATGCCCCACCTGGGACGACGGTGCTACCGACGAGGGTGACGAGGTCTTGCTGCGGGTCGCTGCCGTTGGTGACCATGTCGCGGCGCAGGTTGACGCCCGGCCGCCCGTCGCCCAGCACGTAGAAGAGCATCTGCCACGCGTTGTCCTGGCTGCCCCAGTTGCCGAAGATGATGTTCCGGTGCGAGGCGTTCTCGGGGTCGAGGTAGACGTTCGTCGCGAGGGTGAAGTCGGTCGCGTGCAGGTCCATCGCCGGGGCCGTGAAGTAGCCGCCCAGGGGGAGAGAGATCTCGCTGAGATGGAGGAGCGGGGCCCCCTCGTCGCCGCGCGCGGGCAGCGCCGCCGCGGGGCCGCCGAAGCCCGACTGCGCCGACGGCGTGCGGCACGCGGCGGCCAGCGCCACGGCGAGACCGACGGCGCGGAGACGTCTCCGGCGCGCGGCGAAGGCGATCGCGTCACGAGAACACGGCGTCACACGGACCATTGCTGTCGCTCCCATGGCTGCATTGGAGGGCGAAGGGCCTCGCCGCGCAAGACGCCTCGTCGGCTCCGTGCGCCCACACGGGCGGGCGGCGATCGGCGCGCGCGGATCGTGGCGCGACGCCCCGATCGAGGCGCGGCGGCGCGCGCGAGACCTCCCGCGGCGCGCGCGAGGCCGCTTGCTTCGTCGGTGATCGACGACGGCAGACGGGTTGCACCGCCTCCGCGTGGAGGCCCTCATGCGTTGTTGCTCCGTGCTTCGCTTCGTCGCTGCGGTTGTGGTCACGGGCGCTGCGGGTTGTGGTCACACGGGCGTGCGCCCCGAAGACGAGAGCGCCGTCGCGCACCGCGCCGAAGCCTCTCGCGACACGGTCGCCGCGCGACACGACGCGAGCGAGCCCGATCGGAGCGTCGGCCCGCGACAGATCGCGTTGTTCGTCGCGCCCGCGGACTTCGCCGTCGCCCACGAGCGCGAGGCCGCGCAGCACACGGCCGCCGCCGACTCGCTCGATCAGCGCGTGCGCCGCGAGTGCGTCGCCGTGGCCGTCACCGATCGCAGCGGGTGCCCCTTCGCGGGTCGCCCGGTCGCCCGCGTCGACGACGTTCCCGGCGGCGTGCGCATGCGCTTCGCCCCCGGCGGCGACGACGCGGCGCGAACGGCGCTGCGCGCACGCTGTCACGCCGCCGTGCTCGCCCAGCAGGGACGCGAGACGATGCCCGCGTGCCCCCTGGCCACACGCGCCCTGAGCGTGCAGGCGTCGCTCGACGCGGGGTCGGTGCAGCTCACGCTGACCACGAGCGACGAGGCGTCGGTCGCCGAGCTGCGTCGCCGCGCGCGGGCGCCGGGGTCGCACTGAGCCGCAGCACCCTCCGAGGTGCGCGTGACCGCCCATCAAAGGTGCGAGGCTGCGAAGGCCGCGCGCATGGCCACGTCGGAGCACCACGCCGCGGTGCGCTCCTTCGAACGAATCCAGAGGTCGAGTCGCCGGGCGCACGCGCCCTCGCGCAGCGAGCCGCCGAGCGCGAGCGGTGTCGCGTCATCGGAGAGCGTGCGCGCCAGGCGCACCCACCGAAAGATCGCGTAGAGGCGATCGGTGGTGTGTTGATCGATCTGCACCGGCGTCGGCGGGGCGTCGACCTCGACGGCGTTGAATGGGCTTCGGGGGTTCGCGATCCCGCTCGCAGAGAAGTTCGACGGCGCAGGTCGAGAGCAGCGCGTCGAGCGTCGCGTTGTCGGATCCCTCCAGCGCGTCGGGCGCGGACTCACAGACCGCTACGATGGCATCGAGAGACGCGTACGCGCGCTCGCAGAGGCGGCAGAGCACCGAGGCCGCGCGGCGCTCCTCGTCGCGCTACGCCGACGGCTTCACCGAGGCGAGCATCGGTGCGGGGCCGGAAGTCGGGCCGTGGCGGATTGACGGTCGTGTGAGGCGCGGACTAGGGTCGGAGTCATGAACGCCGCGTCGTTGCCGCGCACGCTCCCAACGCCCGCCGAGCTCGTCGGGCTGGTGCGTCGCTTCGGCCCCTTCGGCCCGGTCTACGTGGTCGAGGCGCCGCTCGGCGAGCGCGACGGCGAGCCGTGGTTCCAGGTGCTCGTGCCTGAAAGCGGCGAGCGCGCCGAGCGCTCGTGGGCGCAGATTCTCCGTGACCCCGACGACGACTGATGTTCGCGATCCCCTTCGATCTGCGCGTGGAGGATGCTCGGAGACACCACCCCTCGGGGGACCCCACGCGGGCGTACGGCGACATCCGCCGAGAGCTCGAGCGCTTCGGCTTCGAATGGCGTCAAGGTAGCCTGCACACGAGCGAGAACGACGACATGGCGAACCTGTTCAGCGCCATTCTCGCGCTCAAGGCTCTGTCGTGGTTTCCGATGAAGGTGCGCGACATCCGCGCGTCCCGGGTTGAACAGTGGTCGGACTTCACGTCGCTCGTGAAGGGGTGAAGCGGAGTGCTCCGATCGTCTGTCGCCCCCGCCGTCAGCTCGTGTCGTGAGAAGCCCCCTGGACCTCGCACAGCCCGACGCCGTTGCGCGGCGCGAACTGCGTCTTCTACACGGGTGCCCTGAGAGCATCCTCGACCTCGCGGACGGCACGCACCTCAACATCGTCGAGTTCCCAGGCGACGGGCGGTAGAGCGGCGAACAGCATCCCGCGCGACCGCCCGCCTCCCATCGCCTACACCCCGAACAGCGCCCGCGCGTTCTCGCGCGTGTACGCCGCGACCTCTTCCACCGACTCACCGCGCACCGTCGCTACGCGCTGCGCCACCAGCGCGAGGTGCATCGGCTCGCAGCGCGACACCCCCTCGCCCGCCCCGGTCGGCGTCTGGTCGGGCGCGTCGGTTTCGATCAACAATCGCCCGCGCGCAATGGCCTTCGCCGCCTCTACCGGGCGTCGCGCGTTGGGGCGCGTCACCGAGCCTCCCATCGCGAGGTACCACCCCATCGCGAGATACGCGCGCGCCAGCTCGGCGCTCCCCGAGTAGCTGTGAATCACCCCCGGAACGTCGGGCAGCTTCACCGCGCGCATCGCCGCCAGCGCCTCGCCGTGCGCCTTGAGCACGTGCACCACGAGGGGCATCTTCACCGCCCGCGCCACTTCGACGTGCGCGTGAAACACCCGCGCCTGCCGCGCGAGCGACGCGCGAAACACGTCGCTGCTCCCGTCGAAGCCGCACTCGCCCACGGCCACCACGCGCCACGCCGCGTCGCGAATGCGCCCTTCGAGCGAGGCCATCGCGTCGTCGAGCGCGGCGTCACCGAGGCCGTCGAGGTATTGCGGGTGCACGCCCAGCGCCGCCCAGCGCTCGCCCTCGCGCGCGCTGGCCAGCGTGGCCTCCCAGCTCGCGGGCTCCACCGCGGGAACGATCGCGCCGCACACGCCCGCGGCCCTCGCGCGCGCCCACACGGCCTCGCGGTCGGCGTCGAACTCGGGGGCGTCGAGGTGGCAGTGCGAGTCGAAGAGACCCGTCACGCCGGCTTCGTCGCCGAGGCGGCGAAGGCCGCGCGCACGGCCACGGTGGCGTTCACCAGGCGACCGCGCACCACGAAGCCGTCGGGCTCGCGCTTCGAGCCCGCGATCTTCATCGCGAAGGGCAGCGCGGGGTCGGTGTAGAGGGTGCCGCTCGCCGTCGCGCCAGGCGGGTACGCCCGCGGCGACGCGCGCACCGTCACGTGAAGGTCGTCGACCTCGCCGAGCGTCGCCTCGCCGCCAGCGTCCCAGGTGATGCGCGTCACGCTCACGAAAACCTCTCAGCTCTTGTACCGGCGCACGATCGCGGCGCGCGCCTCGCGGTCGCCCTCGCGCTTCTTGATCTCTTCGCGGCGGTCGTTGGTGTCTTTGCCGCGCGCGAGGCCCAGCTCGACCTTCACCTTGCCGTCTTTGAAGTACGCGCTCAGCGCCACGAGCGTGTAGCCCCGCTGCTTGATCTTGCCCTCGAGCCGATCGATCTCGGCGCGGTGCGCGAGGAGGCGCCGCGAGCGCTTCTCCTCATGTTTGATCATCGTGGCGAAGGCGTACGGCGGAATGTACGCGTTGAGCAGCACGAGGTTCCCGCCGTGCACCATGGCGTAGGCGTCGCCGAGCTCCATCTTGCCGTCGCGGAGGCTCTTCACCTCCGAACCGACGAGCACCACGCCCACCTCGATGCGCTCATCGATGGTGTAGCGCATGAGCGCGCGTCGGTTCTCTGAGATGAGCTTTACGCCCTCGGCGAGCTTCGTGGTGGCCATGGCAATGGGGGCGCGAGGTGTAACACGCCCCCGCGCGATGCTCTAGCCCGCGCGCTCCTGCACGCCCGCAAAGGCCACCACGCTGTCGCTCGTGAGCGCCGCCGCGTTGGCCTCGTCGGTGTCGATGTGCATGTCGAGCACGAAGTCTTCGCGCACGCGCACCAGCACGTCGCCCATCACCACCTCGCGGTCGCCGCCCGCCTGCACGCGGATCACGTCTTTGTCGCGCACCCCGAAGGTCTGCGCGTCGCCGGGGCCCATGTGCACGTGCCGCTGCGCCATGATCACCCCGCGCGCGAGCGACACCTCGCCCGCCGGGCCGCGCAGCACCAGCCCCGGCGTGTCGTCGAGCACGCCGCTCTCGCGCAGCGGAGCCTTCACGCCCAGCGTGTACGCGTCGGTGCGCGACACCTCCACCTGCGTCTCGCTGCGGAGCGGGTGGATGATCGCCACGTTGCGAATCTCACCCTTCGGCCCCACGAGGTCGACGGTCTCGCGGGTCACGTACTGGCCCTTCTGCGTCACCTCGCGGCGCAGCGTGAGGGCGTACCCCTCGCCGAAGAGCCTGTCGCAATCGGCCCTCGACAGGTGCACGTGCCGCACGCTCACCCCGACGGGAATGGGCCGCGCGTGCACGCTCCGCAGCGCCGCCGTGGGGCCCTTGAGGCAGCGCATCACCTCGCGGGCGATCATGCGCTCCTCGTCGGTGGCCACCACCAGCACGCGCGTAGGAGCCCGCTTCGCCGACACGTCGCTCACGCCCGCCGCGGCCACGCGCGCGGGGTCGTCGTTGCGCGCGGGGTCGATCGCCACGCCCATGTACAAGAGCCCCTCGCACACGGCGGCGCGCACGCGGGCGCTGTTCTCTCCGATGCCGCCGGTGAACACGATGGCGTCGATGCCGCCGAGCACCGCCGCGTAGGCGCCCACGTATTTGCGCACGCGGTGAACGAACACGTCGATGGCGAGGCGCGCCCGCACGTCGCCACCATCGGCCGCGCGCTCGATGTCGCGAAAGTCTCCGCTGGCGATGCCCGAGAGCCCCGCGAGGCCGCTCTTGCGGTTGAAGAGCGCGTCGAGCTCGTCGGCGCTCATCCCCTGCTTGGCGAGCAGCACGGGCAGCGCCGGGTCGATGTCACCCGAGCGCGTGCCCATCACGAGGCCTTCGAGGGGCGTCATGCCCATGGTGGTGTCGACCGACACGCCGCCGTCGAGGGCCGCGAGCGAGCATCCGCCGCCGAGGTGACACGTCACGAGCTTGAGGCGCGCCAGGTCGGTGCCCAGATGCTCCGCCGCCGAGAGGGCCATAAACTGGTGGCTCGGGCCGTGAAACCCGTAGCGCCGCACGCCCTGCTGCAAATAGAGCTCGTACGGAATGGCGTAGGTAAACGCCTCGTCGGGCAGGTTGGCGTGAAAGGCCGTGTCGAACACGGCGACGTGGGGCACCTCGGGGAGCAGCGCCTCGGCGGCCTCGACGCCCGCGAGGTTCACCGGGTTGTGAATGGGCGCGTAGCGCGCGCACTCGCGAATGATGTCTTTCACCGCGGGGTCGATGCGCGCAGGCTGCGCGAGGCGCTCGCCGCCGTGCACCACGCGGTGTCCCACGGCGAAGAGGTCGCGCGCGAGGGGAGCGCCCTCGGGCGACAGGTGCGCGAGCACCGCCGCGATGGCAGCCCGGTGGTCGGGCGCCTCGATGGCTGTGCGCTGTGACGGCCCTCCGTCGACGGAGTGAATGTGCACCGCGTCGCCGCCGACGCGCTCGACGCGCCCCGAGGCGAGGCGGGCCTCGGTGTCCATCTCGTAGAGGTTGTATTTGACCGACGTCGAGCCTGCGTTGAGTACGAGCACCTTCATGGCGCCGGGGGTTCTAAT
>CAISKJ010000323.1 GCA_903885885.1 uncultured delta proteobacterium | reverse complement strand
GGTGGTGCTCGTCGCGTCGGCCGCGGCCCTGCGCGCGGGCCACCACTGGCTGGTCACCACCGAGCGCTTCAGCGCGCGCGACGTGGTGGTGACGGGGGCCGACCGCACGGCGCGCTACGAGGTGCTCCGCGCGGCGGGCATCTCCGACACGCGCAACGTGCTCTCGATCGACTGCGAGGCGGCGGCGCGGGCCATCGAGGCGCTCCCGTGGGTGAGCCGCGCGCACGTCACGCGGCGGCTCCCGGGCCACGTCGACGTCTCCGTCGAGGAGCGCACCGCCGTGGCCCTCGTGGCCGCCGGGGGGATGTACCTCGTGGGCGGCGACGGCACGCTCTTCAAGCGCGCGGTGCCGAGCGACCCGAGCGACCTCCCGGTGGTGACGGGCATCGAGCGCGAGGCCTTCGAGCGCGACGCGGCGGGCGCCCGCGAGGGCGTGCGCGACGCGCTGGCCCTCCTGGCCGACGTGGAGGCGAGCGCGGTGGGCGCCCCGCTGCGCGTCGACGAGGTGCACCGCGAGCCCACCGGCGACCTCTCGATCGTGGTCGACGGCGCGCAGGTGTGGCTGGGGCGCGGCCCCTATCGCGCCAAGCTCACGCGGCTGCGCGTGGTGCTGCGCGAGCTGTCGCGCCGCTCGCTGCGCCCGAGCGAGATCCACCTGGAGAGCGACCGCCACCCCGAGCGCGTCACGGTGCGCACCGCGTCGCGCTGAGGTCGCGCGGCCAACGTTGCCGTTCGGGCGGCCAACGTTGCCGTTCGGGCGGCCAACGTTGCCGTTCGCGCGGCCAACGTTGCCGTTCGCGCGGCGGCGGCTCGTCGCGTTGGCGGAACAGGCCGCCGAGCACTTCATGCTCGACCGCTTCGCGCCACGGAGGCAAAACTGCCTTTCGATGCATGACGCGAACACACGCCCCTGTGCGTGGATCTTTCAGGCCAACCCCAAGCAGTTCGACCTCGTGCGCGAACTCGAGGCGCGCGCCGTCGGCGAGCTCGATTGGTGGAACGCCGCGCAGCGCCACGAGTGGATGCGACCCGGCGACATCGTGCTCCTATGGGCCTCAGGTAAGCAGAGCGGCGTCTACGCGGTGGGCATACTTACAGGCGCGGCGTTCGAGCATGAGGCGTCGGAGGTACGCCCCGACGCCGAGGCGTACGAGCGCGTGCCGTGGCGCGTTGAGTTCCGCTACGTGGCGATACTCAAGGGCCCAGTGCTGCGCAGCGAAATCGTGCGCGACCCGCAGTTGCAGAGCCTGAACATCGTGCGGAGCCCGCAGGGCACCAACTCCCGCGTCGATTCGACGCTTTGGCCGACGTTGCGCGCGCGGCTCGCCGAGGCGCTGGCGCGCGGTGGTCGCGGTGACCTGGCAGACGTTCCCGATACAGTCGCAGACCTCCAGGAGCGAATGGACGCGGCTCGGGGCGCGAAGCAAACGCCAGCCAGCACCAATGGCCCGACGACGCTCGATGCACCGGAGCCAGACCAGGGAGACGAGGAGGGTGACAGCGACGAGCGTCTCAGCGGCCTCGGTCCGATGCCCGGCGGCGTTCGGGAGTACAAGAACACGCTCGACTCCCTACTCGCGTGGATCGCCGCAGGTGAACGCTCGGACCACGACCTCGTCGAGCACCTCCGCGCTCGCTACGGCACGCACGGGCGACGCGCGCTCACAATGTACGTGGGGCGGCCGATCAAGCTCGGGCTCGTCGCGCGCGTCGACGGTCGGCTGCTGCTCACCGAAGAAGGAAGCGCGTACCTCCGCACGCGCTCGCCCCGCGCGCTCTTCGAACGTATGCACGCACGCTATCGGGGGATGCTCGAGGTGCTCGAACTCGCTGCGACCCCCGAGGGCTGCACCACGGAGCGGGCGCTCGCGCTGTTGAATGAGCGCCTTCAGACCGCGTGGCGGACCAACAACCAGCCGAGCTTTCGCCGCAACTGGCTCCTCTCGATGGGGCTCACCGATCGCAACGACGACATCGACCGCGTCACCGAGCTTGGCCGCGAAGTTCTCTGCGCGCACGACGTTGCGGTCGCCAACCTGGCCCCCACGTTACCCATGGTGCCGCCCGAAGGCCCGCCGTCGTCTGTGCCGATGGGCGAGCCCGCGGGATGGTCCGCGGACCGGCTCGACCTCACGGCCGCGCGCATCGCGCCGCACCTCGGTGATCTCCGCATCTCCGACCGCGTGCTCGCGCAGATCGCGGCGGCGCTCTCGACGGGCAAGCACCTGCTGCTCATCGGTCCGCCGGGAACGGGCAAGACCGAGCTCGCGCGCGCGGTGGCCAATGCCGCGCGGGCCGAGGGCTACTGCCGCGGGCTCTTCGTCTCCACCGCGTCGGCCGACTGGTCGACCTTCGAAACCCTCGGCGGCTATGCGATGGAGCGCGATCAATCACTCGCGTTCCGACCCGGGGTGTTCCTCCGCGCGCTCTCGCAGCACCAGTGGTTGCTCGTCGATGAACTCAACCGCGCCGACGTCGACCGCGCGTTCGGCGAACTGCTCACGCTGCTCGCGGGAGCGCCCGTCGATACACCCTTCATCGACCACCGTGGCCGCGCGGTATCCCTTGGTTTCGACCGCGAGCACGGCTACTTCGTGGCGCCGAGCTTCCGGGTCATCGCGACGATGAACACCTGGGACCGATCGTCGCTCTTTCGCCTGTCATACGCGCTGCTCCGTCGCTTCGCCGTGGTCACCGTCGACGTGCCCGATGAGACCACCTTCCACGCGCTCATCGACCACGCGGCGCGGCGAGAAGGCTTCGATCCGCCCATCGACGACGCGCTTGCCCAGCGAGTCCGGCGCCTCTTCTCGCGGCAGTCGCTGCTGCACGAGCGCGCTCTCGGGCCGGCCCTGGCGCTCGACCTGGTGCGCTACCTCCGCCGTCGCGGTGGCGCCGTGGACGCCCTCGCCGAAGGGTTCGAGATGTTCGTGCTCCCGCAGCTCGATGGGCTCGTCGACGAGGCCGTGCGGCGCGTCGAGCAGGCCGTGCTCGCCGCTGTGGGCGACGCGCTCTCGGACGAGGCGCGTGCGCAACTCGTGGCGCGCGTGCGCGAGCTCGGCGGCGGCGCGGTCTGAGCAGTGGAGCCCCACGTCGAGCCCTGGGAGGCACGGTTCGATGCGCTGTTCCCCGCGTACCTCCTGCCGACCGCGCAGCGCGGCACGCTCGACGCCGCAAGCGCGGCGCACCTGGTTCAGCGCGTCCTCGGGAGCGACGTATCTCTCGTGCGCTTCCGTGCGGCGACCTTCGTTGCCGCGCAACACGACGCCCTCGGTGCCTTCGCGACGCGGCTTCTACCGGACCTCTGCCGCGGGCTCCGCGGCCGCACTGCGATCAAGCGTCGCGAGGAGCATGGCCGCCTCATCGGCCGCCTCGACGCCCCGCGTACGCTCCACGCGCGCATGCGCGGCACACCCGAGGCGGTCGTCTCGCGCGTCCGCGAGCGCCGCTTCGACCACACCCCCGAGATGGCCGTGCGCGCGCTCGCCCGACGGCTCCTCGATGCGCTCCGAGCCGTCTCGGCACGCGGGCGCGACGCCCCGGCGTGGGCTCCCCACGCCGACGAGTGGTTTCGCACGATTCGACACGCCTTCGAGCGCACGGCCCTCCGGCGCGTCGACGAGATCCCGTTCTGCCAGGTCACGGCGTCGATGTTCGCGGGGCAGCGCCACCCGGCGTATCCGGTCGCGATGCTGCTGTGGGAGGCATTGCGCGACGCGATCGACTCCGACGACCCGCGCGCGATCGCGCGGAGCGTGTGTCGGGGTGCGCTGTGGCCCCTGGAGCGGTGGCAACGCTTCGAACTCGTCGTCGCCCTCGCGCTCGCACAAGTCATCGAGGCGCGCCTGATGGGCGAAGACGCGCGATGGACCGTGCGCCACGCTGTGGTCGACGCAGATCGCGACGAGATTGTCGCCTTTGAGCACCCCGACCGCCGCCGTGTGCGCCTCTTCTACAACCAATCGCCGTTGCCCACCGGCGCGCGGAGCGTCGCCCTCGCACGCTACTTCGGCAACGCCTCGCACCCCCGCCCCGACATCACGGTCATCGGAGACGGTCCGGGGCTCGCACCCCGTGCGGTGGTCGTCGAGGTGAAGTTCAGCGAGAACACCTCGTACCTACAGCACGGCTTCGACGAAGCGCTCGTCTACGCGCAGGAGTATGCGCCGCACCTCGTGGGCGCCGCGAGCTCGGTGCTGGTCACGCCGGCACGCCTGCGTGCGCTCCCAACGCATTCAGAGCCCGTGGTCGCCTATGGATGGCCCGACTGGCAGAAGCCTGCCCTCGTGCTCGACGCGGTGATCTCGACCATCACTCCACGCGCTCCGTAGCGGTGCGCTCACGCCTTCGGCATCACAACCACGCGGAGCGCCTTCACGAAGTCCTTCCACGCGCCCGTCGGGATGCCCCTCACGGTCACCGTGTCGTGCGCGTGGTGAACGCTCACCGCCCGGAGCGCGGGCACCTTCGCGAGGGCGCTGCCGATCGCGCGCACCACCGGCGACGCCCTGGGCGGCACTTTGCGCGCCTTGCGCTGCAGCACGCGCGCCGCGGCGCGCACCTCCTCCACCGTGGCATCGGCGAGCGTGACGCGCCTGGCCTTGCCGTCGCGCTTCACATCCACATGCACGCGCGCGAAGTCGACCGGGAGCCTTCCCCGACCGAGCTCGACGCCTTGCGCTTCGAGCAGCGTGAGCGCCGCGTCGAGCTTGCTCACGCCGTAGCGCGACTCGTCGTTGGGCGACGCCACGCGGGCCACGCGCACCATGCGCCGCGCGGTGCGCTCGCTCTCGCCCACGTGCTTCGCAAGAAACTCCCGCGCCGTCGCGCACCCGCCCGCAAGGTACAGCGGCGGGTCGTGGTCGAGGATCTCGCCGACGGTCTCCCAGTACGCGTCGAAGCCGCCGCTCTCGCGGTGCTTCGCCGCCGCCATCGCCGCCGTGAGCGCCTTCCATCGCCGCGCGAGGGCCCGGTCGACGGTCACCTCCACCTTCGCGGGGCGGGTCTTCGCCGCCGCCTTCTTCGTCTGTGAGTGCGCCATGATGCATGGGATCATCGTCGGGGTCGGCGCGCCGTGTCCAGCCCCGCACCGCGGCCAACGTTGCCGTTCGCGCGGCCAACGTTGCCGTTCGCGCGGTGGCGGGCCGCCACCCCCGCCGCCACCCTCCGCCACCCCGATCCGCCACCCCCCGTTTCGTGCGTCGCCTTCGCAGAAGCCATTTCACGCGATGGCATCGCGCTCGCTGGGGGCCGCTGCGCCGTGACGCACAACCCCTTCGACGAGTTTGCCAAATCGATCATGGTCGACCGTCAGGCGTTCTTCGGCCACGCCGAGACGGAGTGCGAGCTCGGTCGCGACGCGCTCTACGCCGACGTCGCCTGGGAGCCCAAACGTCGGCTCCTGCCCAGGCGCCCGCGCGATTGGGTCGACTGCATGGCACGCATCGCCTCGCTGTGGGAGTTCGCCCACCGACCGCCGGACCTGCTCACGGCCATCACGTGCATCGAGAAGGTGCGCGCGTGGCACCGCATGCGCCTGGCACGCGCGAGGGCGCAGCACCGACGGGCGCCCCCGATCGCGCCGCTGTGGCTCATCAGCGCGGGCACGCCCCGGGCCCTGCTGCGCGCGATGACCTTCACGCCCACGACGGGCTGGCCGAAGGGCTTCTACGAAGGGCCTGCGCAGAGTGGGCTACGACTGGTGCTGGTGCGCGAGCTTCCCATTGCGCCCGACACGCTGCTGCTCCGGCTCATGGGCGCGGGGGCGGTGCTGCGTCGCGCGGTGGCCGAGGTCGAGGCGTTGCCCGACGACGCCGAAGAACGCATCATCGCGCTCCAACACATCGAACGCATCAAGCGCATTCGCGCGCAGCGGGAGGAGAGAAGCATGGATGGCAAGCAGTTTGTCGCCGAGACCCGCGCGGCCCACAAAGCGTGGACCGAGAAGCTCGAGGCGCGCGCCATGAAGAGGGGCATCAAGAAGGGTATCGAGAAGGGCATCGAGAAGGGCATCGAGAAGGGCATCGAGAAGGGCATCGAGAAGGGCATCGAGAAGGGCATCGAG
>CAISKJ010000322.1 GCA_903885885.1 uncultured delta proteobacterium | reverse complement strand
TATTCTTCGCACCCCCTATGGACACGACGCTCAAACACACACCCCTCTACGAAGAACACCTCAAGCTCAAGGCCCGCATGGTGCCCTTCACCGGCTATGCGCTGCCGGTGCAGTACACGGGCATCGTCGACGAGCACAACGCCGTGCGCAAGGCCGTCGGGCTCTTCGACGTGTCGCACATGGGCGAGCTCGTGGTGAGCGGCGCCGAGGCCCTCGCGGCGGTCGACCGCCTGGTCACCAACGACATCCGCAGCCTGCAAGACGGTCAGTCGCGCTACACCGTGTGCTGCAACGAGCAGGGCACGGCCCTCGACGACCTGATCATCTACCGGGTGTCGGCCACGAAGGTGCTCATCGTCTGCAACGCGTCGAACCGCGAGAAGATCGTGGGGCACTTCACGCGCTCGATCGGCGACACGGCCACGGTGCAAGACATCTCCGACGACACGGCGCTCATCGCCGTGCAGGGTCCTCGCGCGATGGAGCTGCTCACCGCCGCTGGCGTCGATGCGAGCATCACGGGCATGCCGGCGTTTCATTTCGCCGATGCGACGCTCCTCGGGGTCGCGGTCACGTTCTCGCGCACGGGATACACCGGCGAAGACGGCGTCGAGATCTTCTGCCCCAACGCCGAGGCTGCCCGCATCTGGCGCACGCTCCTCGAGCTCGGGGCCCCGATGGGGGCGAAGCCCGCGGGCCTCGGCGCGCGCAACACGCTGCGCCTCGAGTGCAAGATGGCCCTCTATGGCAACGACATCGACGAGACCACCAACCCCCTCGAGGCGGGCCTCGCGTGGACGGTCAAGCTCGACAAGGGCGACTTCGTGGGCCGCGACGCGCTGCTCGCGGTGAAGGCCGCGGGGCTCACCCGCAAGCTCGTGGGCTTCGAGGTCACCGACCGCGCCATCGCCCGCGACCACTGGGACGTGCTCGATGCCGACGGCACCAAGGTGGGCTACGTCACCAGCGGCTCTCCCTCTCCGACCCTGGGCAAGAACCTCGGCCTCGCCTACGTGCCCGAGGCGCTGAGCGCACTCGGCACCGCCATCACGGTGCGCGACCCCGAGCGCGGCCGCACGGCCCCTGCCGTGATCGTGAAGACGCCCTTCTACAAGCGCGCGAAGTAGCCCTCTCCCCAGAGAGCCGCCTCCGCCCCAGCGCCGCCCGCCACCTCAGTCTCCTGCACTCAGACCAGCGTCACCCAACCCGCTCGCAGCGACAGGTACACCATCGCCGCCGAGAAGGTGAGCGCGTCGATGCGATCGAGAATGCCACCGTGACCGGGGAGCAACCCCCCTGAGTCTTTGACCCCTGCGCTGCGCTTGAGCACCGACTCGCAGAGATCGCCGAGCTGGCCTACCGAGCCCGCCGCGAGCGCGAGCGAATGCCTTCGGTGAGCGAGATCGACGGGAGATAAACATAGTGGGCACACACGGCCCCGAGCACCGATCCAAGGAGGCCGCCGAGGGAGCCCGACCAGGTCTTGTTGGGAGAGACCGCGGGGTACAGCTTGGGGCCCCCGAAGGCCTTGCCAAAAGCCATCGCGCCCGTGTCACCGAACCAGGCAATCATGAGGGTGAGCACCACGAGACCCGCACCTTGTGAGCGCGAGCCGAGGTCGTGCATCGCTGCGATGGTGGCCATGAGGCCGCCCACGTAGAGAGGCGCGAGCACGAGGGCGCCGGTCTCGATGAAGGCTGTCGGGATACGCGCGGGGCGTACCAGCGAGAAGAGCAGCGCGGTGGGGACAAGCGCCACGCACGCGAAGGTGAACCACCCCGCATGGTCCTGGCCGAAGCGGGTGTACCAGGCGACCAGACAGAAGAGCACCGAGAGGACCACCCCGAGTCCGCGACCGACGGGATCGTTGCCGTGAGAGAGGGTGAGAAACTCCCAACTGGCAACGAGCACCACGAGGGCGATAAAGGCGGTGAAGGTCCAGAGAGGGGTGATGTAGAGCAGCGGAAGAATGATCGGCAGAAAGACGAGGCCGGTCAGAATCCGTCGGACGATGTTGGACATTGGATGGTGCAGTGTCAGATCGCGGTGGGTTCGGCGGGCTCCGCGAGACGACTGAAGGGTCTCACGAAGGGGACCAAACCAAAACGGCGTTGACGCCCCTGGTACGAAGCGACCGCTTCGTAGAGGTCATCGGCGGTGAAGTCGGGCCAGAGGCAGCGGGTAAAGTGGAGTTCCGCGTAGGCCGCGCCCCAGAGCAGAAAGTTCGAGATGCGCAGCTCGCCCCCGGTGCGAATCAGCAGGTCGGGGTCGCCGAGCGACACCGAAGGGATGAGCGGCCTGAACGACGCCTCGGTGATGTCTTCAGGGCGGAGCGTCCCGTCGCGCACCTGTGTGGCAAGAGCCCTCGCGGCCTCCGCGATCTCTTCGCGGCCGCCGTACGAGAGGGCGAGCGAGAGCACCATGCGGTGATTGGCCGCCGAGCGGGCCGAGAGCTCGTCGAGGGCTTCACGCACATACACGGGCAGCTTGCGGGTATTGCCCACTGCGCGAAGGTGAATCCCGTTGTCGAGAATCTCATCGCGCTCGGAGACGAGAAACTCTTGCAAGAGGAGCATCAGGGCGTCGACCTCGTCGTCGGGGCGTCCCCAGTTCTGCTCCGAGAAGGCATAGAGGGTAAGCTGCTCGATCCCGAGGCGGCGAGCGACGCGTACGATGCGACGAACCGCGTGGCTGCCAGCGCGGTGCCCTGCGGTGCGCGGGCGCCCCCGAAGTTCGGCCCAACGGCCGTTGCCATCCATCACGATGCCCACGTGACGGGGGAGGTTGCGTGCGTCGATCAGCGTCATGGAGTGTGGAGTCTCTATCGCCCATTTGGTCGAACTCGCCAATGGGTGTCCACCGTGGTCGGCTTTCGTTGCCCGGTGAACGGACCAGACTTAGGTTCGACCGGCAAACATGGCCGACAAGGATTATTACGAACTGTTGGGCGTCGCGCGCAGCGCCGACGCCGATGCCATCAAGAAGGCGTATCGCTCGCTGGCGCTGAAGTACCACCCCGACCGAAACCCTGGTGACAAGAAGGCCGAAGAGACCTTCAAGGCGATCAACTCGGCCTACGATGTTCTCAGCGATCCGAAGAAGCGGTCGCTCTACGATGAGTTCGGTGAGGTCGCGCTCCGCGACGGGTTCAACGTAGATCAGTACAGGCAGTATCAGAGCGCGTTCGGAGGCGCGGGCGGAGCGGGTGGGGCGGTGAACTTCGAAGACCTCTTCGGGGGCGCGGGTGGGGCGCGCGGCGGCGGCCCTGGCACCGACTACGGCTCCCTCTTCGAGCAGTTCTTCGGAGGTGGGGCCGGGCGAGCCAACGCCGGGGGAGGGCGACGTCCGCAGCGGCCGAGGCCTCCTACAAAGGGCCACGATCTGGAGGGTGAGATCTCCATCGATCTGCCGACCGCGGTACGTGGTGGCGAGGTAGGGCTCAGCGTCAACGGCACCTCGATCACGGTGAAGGTCCCCGCGGGCACCCACGATGGACACAAACTCCGCCTCGGCGGAAAGGGCGTTCCCTCGCCCGGTGGTCTCCCTGGCGACCTGATTCTCACGGTCAAGGTGCTCGAGCATCCCTCGTTCTGGATGGTCGGTGACGACCTCCACATGCGCGTCCCCGTGAGCTTCGTCGAAGCCTGGCGCGGCACGAAGGCGAAAGTTCCCACTCCTCAAGGCGAACTCACGGTTCGTATCCCGCCGCACACCAACTCGGGGGCTCGCCTTCGCCTCCGCGGCAAGGGCATTCCCGGTACCGACCAGCGTGGCCCGACCGATCTCATCGCCCACATCGAGATCGTGCTCCCGCCGTCCGACTCCAATCTCGACGATGTCGTCCTTGCGCTCGATGTCGCTTATCGCAGCGATCCGAGGGGCGATCTCAAGTTCTGATCGGCGCCCTTGTCGGCGGTTTCACACTGTTCGCTCGACGGGTGTATCCATCGAGCGTGTTGCACGTGAAACATCTCGCGCTCGCCTCGCTCTTCATCTCGCTCAACCTCTCCTGCGAGAAGGCCCCCACAACAACACCAACGCCGACACCTGTGCTTCGGGCTTCCTCGAGCACCGACGCTGCGATTTCACCGTCGCACGACGCCTCGGCGCCCGCATCGGAATCTCCCGACGCCGCTCGGCCCCTCACCGCGTCAACCATCGACTGGTCCGAGGCATACAGTTCCGAACCTCTCGCCGACGCGCGCACGGTTGCGCTGCAACTCCTCGCTCAAAGTGAGCGTTCCGACGTCGCCGACCACGCGGCCTTTGTGCTCGGTCGACGTCTGCCGATCGATCGCATTCCGTCGGTGCTCAGCGTTCTGCCTACGCGATTGCACCCGATGTTTGCGCGCGGCGCCTGTGGCCGGAGCGCTGCACAACAACCCACCTCTCTGCCTCCGACGGTCTCCGCGGCACTCGCACAGGCGCATCCCGACGTCGCCCTCGCCACGTGGGTGTTTCGCTCACGCCGCCCGATCCAGAACGTGAGCGCGGCCGCGATGCGAAGTCTCATGGCGAGCCCTCGCTTCGATGATCAACTCGTCGCAGCACGTCTGCTCGTGTCACCCACGGTTGAGGCCCCTTTCGACCTCGTCGAGTACATGCAGCCGATTCCGATGGCGACGGCGTTTCGCTCGATCGCGCTTCGGGCCTCCACGATCGCCTCTGCGTGGCACCGATGGATCGACACTGTAGCCCTCCGCGCTCGCTCCAATCCGCGAGCCTGGGGAAACACCTGGATCGCGCTTACCGAGAGTGTGCCGAAGAGCGATCCCGAGGTCCGCTCGGCCCTCATCGCGGCCCTCACGAGCCTGCGCATCGTGACTACGGGGGATGAGGGCGTCGATGCAGCATTTCGATGCGCCAACGCGGTGCTCGCTGACACACTGGGCGGTGCCATCGCGACCATTCCGTCGTGCGCCGACGAATCGCACCGCTGGCGCTCGCTCGTGGCGCAGGTTCGCTACGTCAAGGATCGCCCTACCGACACGCAGCGGGCGATGATTCTCACGCAGGTTCTCCGTGATGCCGCAGGCGACCTCCGCGTGCTCGAGGCCATTCCCGAGGTCGCCGTCGAGCTCCCGCCGGGGATCGCACGCCCCATTCTTCAGACCATCGCAGCGAGTCGTGACCCCGGCGTGCTGGCAGCGCTCCTCGAAGCACTCGCGTTGCACGTGCAACATGCGCGAACGCTCCCGTCTTCGCTCCGTGAGCAACTCGTTCGAGCCCCATTCGGTCTCGATGAGGCGCAGTCACTCGAAGCCCGCCAACAGGCGCTGGCCCTGGCACGTGCGCTCAATCTCCCCGCTCCTCCGGGCGTGAGCGTCGTGCGCGCGATGCAAACGGCCATGCAGCCGGATGCATCCGTCCCGCCGGCACGCTCGACGGGTGAAGCCAACACGCTGGTTGGTAACCTCGTGGTGACCACCAGAGCGGGTCGTGTGGTGATCGCCATCCCCAGCGATGCAGCCCCCGAAGCGGCGCGGGTGATCGTCGAGGCGGCCCGTGGCGGTCGCTACAACGGCACGACGTTTCACCGGGTGGTGCCCGGCTTCGTCGCGCAGGGAGGCGATCCTCGCGGCGACGGTTACGGAGGCACCAATCGCATCGTGACGACTGAGCTCACGGGCATGCGCTTCGATCGCGGAGCGGTTGGAATCGCCCTCGCGGGCCTCGACACGGGCGGAATGCAGTTCTTCGTGATGACCGCCGATGCCCCACACCTCGACGCGCGCTACCCGTGGATCGGGCGCGTGGTCGAGGGTATGGAGGTGGTCGACGAACTGATGGCGGGCGATGTGATCGAGCGCGTGGAGTTTGTAGCGCCCTGACGGTGCTTACTTGCCGCGGGGGGGATCCATCGGCGAATCGTACGCCGCGATCCCCGTCACCGACTGGCCGAGCACGAGCGTGTGAATGTCGTGCGTGCCCTCGTAGGTGATGACCGTCTCGAGGTTGAGCAGGTGGCGCGAGATTGGATAGTCGTAGGTGATGCCGTTGCCACCGAGAATGTCGCGGCACTTGCGCGCAGTCTCGAGGGCCATGTGCACGTTGTTACGCTTGGCCAGCGACACCTGGTCGGGGCGCATCTGCTTCGCCTCTTTGAGCTTGCCGAGGCGCCAGGCCACGAGTTGGGCCTTGGTAATCTCGGTGAGCATGTCGGCGAACTTGGCCTGCACGAGCTGGTAGCCCGCGATGGGTCGTGAAAACTGCACGCGGTTCTTGGCGTAATCGACCGCGCACTCGAAGCACGCTTCGGCCGCGCCAATGACGCCCCAGGCGATGCCGAAGCGCGCCTGGGTGAGGCAGCTCAGGGGCCCTTTGAGGCCCTGAACACCCGGCATGAGGGCGCTCTCGGGTACGTCGACGTCTTCGAGAATGAGCTCGCTCGTGACCGAGGCGCGGAGCGAGAATTTGCGCTCGATCTTGAGGGCCGTGAAGCCCGGCGTGTTGGTGGGCACCACGAAGCCGCGGATCACACCGTCGAGCTTGGCCCACACGATGGCCACGTCGGCGAGGTTGCCGTTGGTGATCCAACGCTTGGTACCGTTGAGGCGAAAGCCCGTGGCGGTGCGCTCGGCGCGGGTAATCATGCCGCCAGGGTTCGAGCCGAAGTCGGGCTCGGTGAGGCCGAAGCAGCCGACCGCCTCGCCCGAGGCGAGCTTCGGGAGCCACGTCGTGCGGTGCTCTTCGGAGCCGAAGGCGTAGATGGGGTACATCACCAGCGCGCCCTGCACCGAGCAGAACGAGCGAATGCCCGAGTCAGCGCGCTCGAGTTCCTTCATCACCAGGCCGTAGGCCACGTCGCCCATGCCCGCGCAACCATACTTCTCGGGCAGCGTAGCCCCGAGCACACCCAGCTTGCCGAACTCGGGGATGAGCTCGGTGGGGAAGGTACCCTCTTCGTAGTGCTTCGAAATGCCCGGGAGCACCCGTGCATCTACGAACGCGCGCACGTTGTCGCGCACCATCCGCTCCTCTTCGGTGAGGAGCGAGTCGATGTCATAGAAGTCGACGGCCATGGAATCTCCTCGCATGCGGCACTCCTCTAGAGTGTCGCGTCGCGAGGGAATCAATATCGGCCCGATGCCCTGCCCTGCAAGGCTCTAGAAGCCTTTCGTATGCAGAACAAATACGAAAGGCCACTCTCGGTGAAGAGAGTGGCCTTCCGTATTCTTTGTGGAGCTGAAGGGGATCGAACCCTCGGCCTCTAGAGTGCGATTCTAGCGCTCTCCCAGCTGAGCTACAGCCCCGCAGAGGGACGCGGAATAGACCACGCACCGCTCACCCCGTCAAGATTCTTTTTTCGTGCCTCGCGTCGATTCTGGCGCCCCGCAGCCCGGCCTCGGCCCACGCTGCCTTGATAAGCCTTTGAATTCAATAGTTTACAATACACACCATTGCGGTTTTTGCGCGAAACAGACATAGCTCTCGAGCATGGCGCTTGTGCCGGGCGCACGAATGTGGCATCCGCGCCCGCGCACCGACGACTGTAGCGGTCCCCACCGCACCCCTATGAGGAGCAGACCCCTTCATGGCGAGCCGCGAAACGATCGACGAGAAGCTCAAGACGCTTGAAGACCTGCTGGCCGTGCAGGACGAGCGCGTCCTGGCCAAATTCCAGGAGCAGGTTGATATGTCGTGGATCTATCACGACACGGCGCTCGAGGGCTCGGTGCTCTCGTATCACGAGCTCAAGAGCGCGATCGACAAGGACGTCGTGTCGGACGTCTCGCTCATTCCTACCTACGACGAGATTCGCGCCCACAAGGCGGCGATCGACTTCGTGCGAGAGACCGCGGGCGCGCGCAAGAAGGTGCCCGTGACCCTCGAGATCCTGAAGAAGCTTCAGGAGATCGTGTCGCCCGACGACCCCGAGGTGAAAGACGGCACCTTCCGCAAGGAGACGCCCGTTCACCGCCTGTATTTTCACGACATTCTCGCCCCCGAGAAGATCGCCGGCGAGGTGAAGAAGCTCGGCGAGTGGCTCGCCGACCCCGAGACCAAGAAGCTCTCAGCGCTCCGCATGGCTTCGAAGCTCCACTTCAAGCTCATGCAGATCTTTCCGTACACCCGCCACACGGGGAAGTTGGCGCGGCTCGGGATGAACCTCGTGCTCCTGCGCTCGGGGTACCCCCCCGCGATCGTTCACTCGACCGAGCGGCAGCGCTACTACGAAGCCCTCCGCGGCCCGAGCCTGACGCTTCACAACCTCATGCTCGACTCGCTCGAGAACTCCATCGACAGCGCCATCAAGCTGTTCTCTGAAGCCAACAGCGGCCGCCGCGCCCTCGCCTGATCACCTCCGCGCACCCGCGCGGAGGGCCCTCTCTCAGCCCAGCTTCTCGAAGAGCCTCCGCGGCACGGCCTTGCCCGTGAGCGCAAGGCGCTGCGTCCCCTGCTCGATCACCACCGCCACGGTCTCCATCGCGCGAAACACCGCGTAGCGCCCGACGCCCTCCCAGCGGCGCTCGACCTCGCCCGTCGGCGCGATCGCGCACGCGCCCTGCTCGACGGGCCGCAGCACCATGCCCTGAAACGGCACCTCGACGCCGGGCCACCCCATCGCCGCCAGCTTCTCGTCGGTGCGCAGCACGTAGAGCGACTCGCCCTCGCGCGGAAAAGCCAGCCAGCGCTCCTTGCCCTGCTCCGGCGCGGAGCACACGCGCATCGCCGCGCTGCCCTCGCGCATCAGCGCCAGCTCGCCCGCGAGCCAGTACTCGTCGCCCATGTGCAACAGCACGTCGCCCACGCGGTGCTCGCCCGCTGCGTTGGCCCGCGACTCCTTGCGCGCCGCCACGCGCTCGGCCTCGACGCGCTCTCCCTTCGCGCCGCGCCACCGCCGCCGCCAGCGCGCCACCGCCGCCGCGCCGCCCGCCCCCATCGCCGCCAACAGTCCGATCGTGATCGGGTCCATTACGCTCCACCCAGCGCCACGTGCAGCGCGCGCGCGTTGTCGGTCACGCGCCCCTCGTCGACCAGCAGGCCGGAGATCATCGCGCCCGCCGTCGCGCCCGCCTCTCGCACCTGCACCGCGCGCGCGAGCGAAATGCCCCCGATGGCCACCACCGGGCGCCCGGCGCGCGCGCACCGCGCCGCCGTTGTGCGCAGCGCCTCGAGGCCCGTGACGGGCGCATGGTCGGGCTTCGACCCCGTAGCGAACACAGGCCCGAAGGCCACATAGTCGGCCTCGCTCGCCAGCGCGTGGGAAACGTCTTCGTCGGTGTGCGTCGACGTGCCGACGGCGAGCCCCGGCGCGAAGCGACGCACCTCGGTCACGGGCAGGTCGCCGGTGCCCACGTGAACGCCGAAGGCGCCCGCCAGCGCGGCCACGTCGGGGCGATCGTTGACGAAGAAGGGGACGTCGGCGCGCTCGCAAAGCCGCGCGAGGGCGTGCGCGAGGTCGAGCATGGCCCGCGCCCCCAGCGACTTCGCGCGGAGCTGCATCGCCGCGATGGGCCCCGCGGCCAGAATGTGCTCGGCGAAGGGGAGAACCGGTCGGTCGTGGCGCGCCAACGCGTCGACGTCGACGATCGCATAGAGGCCGCGTCTCACGGTACCTGTCGGCATCGCCGTTTCTGCGCGCACTTGTCAAGCGTTAGCGCTTCCGGCAATACGCAGGGCACTGGTACCCCGTGAATGATCCGCGGTCGAACGACGACCGTTTCCCCTGGGCCTGGGTTTCGAACGTCTCGCTCGCCGCGACGGTGCTCTTCGCCGCGCTCGCGCTGTCGCGGTATCGCACCTGGCACAACGAGACCTTCGACCTCGCGTTTTACGCGCGCATGGTGTGGGGCGCGGGCCATGGCGACCTCGCCAACCCCCTCGTCGGCGCGCCCCTGTGGGGGCTGCACCTGTCGCTCGTGCTCATTCCGCTGGGGCTCCTGTCGCGGGTCATCCCCGTGGTGCCGCTCGTGCTCATCGTGCAGGCGGTGTGCGTGGGGGCCGCGGGCATCCCCCTCGCGCGCCTCGCCTTTCGTCGCATCGGCCATCCCGCGGCGGCCTTCGGCGCCCTGCTGGTGTACCTGCTCTACCCGACGGTGGGCTCCATCGCGACGTACGAGTTTCACCCGAGCTCGCTCGCCCTGTTGCCCCTCGCCCTCGCCCTCGACTGGTTCGACCAGCGCGAGGTGCGCAAGGGGGCCGTGGCGCTCCTCTTCGCCGCCATGTGCCGCGAAGACGTAGCCCTCGTGTGCGCCCTCACCGGCGCCGCGCTCGCGCTCCGCAAGCAGCACCGCCGCGAGGGCGCCGCGATCTTCGCGTTCTTCACCGCCTGGTTCGTCGTGTACCTCTTCGGCATCGCGCCGCGGTACCTGCCTCGCACGGGCTCGCTGCAGCTTCACTACGGCCACCTCGGGTCGTCGCCGGGCGCCATCGTCGCGCACCTTCTCATGCACCCCGTGGCGACCCTGCGCGAGCTCGCCACGCCCGCGCGCATGCTCTACGTGCCGCGCTTGCTGGTGCCCGTCGCGCTGCTCCCCCTGCTGCGCCCTCGGTGGCTCTTGCCCCTGCTCGCGCCGGTGGCCATCAACCTCCTGTCGCAGTTTCCCACCGCGGTGCAGATCCACT
>CAISKJ010000321.1 GCA_903885885.1 uncultured delta proteobacterium | reverse complement strand
TTCAACCTCGCGTCGGGCTGCGCGGGCGACCAGTCGCCGAGCACGACGTCGCCGAGGGTGAGGCCCCGCGCGGCGGCCTCGATCATGGGGGCGAGGTACTGGCGCTCGTCGCGGCCCTGCGCGTCGAGCTTGTTGCGCCGCGCCAGGGCGGCGTCGGCCTGCGCGAGGAGCGCGTTGGCGAGGGCGCCCACGGTGGTGCCGCCCACCTTCGCCTGCAGGCCTTCGAGGGCCACGGCCTCGCGCGCGGCCGACCACCCCGCGTAGCCGATGGGCACGAGGTGCTCCTCGACCCACGAGAGCACCGCCTCGTCGTAGAGAATGCCGAGCCACAGGGCGGGCAGCGCCATCGAGAGGGCGGCGGGCACCGAGTCGGCGCCGCGCACCTCGAGGGTCTTTTGCAATCGGGCTTCGGGGAAGAGCGTCTTGAGGTGCGACTCCCAGTCGGCCAGGGTGGCGCGGTGGCCCGCGAGGCCGTCGCGGAGAAAGCTGCGACACGTGTGCTTCGTAGCCTCGATGGCCACGCCGTCGCGCTTGATGATGAACATCGGCACGTCGAGGGCGAAGCGCACGTAGTCGCCGAGGGCGGCGTCGGGCTTCCACGCGAAGGGGAGCAGGCCCGCGCGGTCGTTGTCGGTGTCGAGCCACACGTGGGCGCGGTAGCTCTTGAAGGGCCCGCGCACGTTCTCGATCACGGGGCTCGACGCGAAGAGCGCGGTGGAGATCACCGAGGCCGCGAGGCCCACGCGGAGCTTGCGCATCGCGTCGCGCTCCGAGGTGAAATCGAAGTTGGCCTGCACCGTGGCCGTGCGGCGCATCATGTCGAGGCCGCGGGTGCCGCGCGTGGGCAGGTACGACCGCATGATGGGGTAGCGAGACTTGGGCACCCAGTCGAGGTCGCTCTGGCGCGCGAGGGGGTTGAACCCGAGGCCCACCCAGTGCAGCCCCGGCGCCTCGGTGAGCGACGCGAGCTCCTTGCGGTGCGTGTCGACCTCGGCCCACACGGCGTGCACGTTGTCGAGGGGGCTGCCCGAGAGTTCGAACTGCGAGCCCGGCTCGAGGGTGATGTTCGTCGCGCCGCGAACGAGCATCAGGGGCGCCGAGCCCTCGGACTCGCCCTCGGGCACCCACCCGTACCGCGACGACAGCGCGCGAAATAGGGTCTCGACGCCGGGGCGGCCGGGGGCGTCGTGGTAGTGCAGCGGGCGGCCGTCGGCGAAGAAGCCAAACTTCTCGGCCTCGATGCCGACCAGCGTGGCGCGCGGGCGAAACGCGCTCTCAAACACCGCGAAGAGTTCATCCTCCGAGGCGATGGGCGCGTCGTGTGCGGGGGGATTCATCGGCGCGAGGATAACCTCACTCCCGTGTCTCACAGCGGCACGAAATGGTCGCGCCGGGCGCGTCGACGGTGTTCCCTCCGCCGGGCAGATCCGTTAGGTTGCCGCCGTCATCTAAGGCCGTCGACCGACGGTGTCTTGCAAAGGAAGCGCACGCATGGGCAGCAGGATCGAAGCGGGTCTCACGATCGAGGGCAGCCTGCGCGGCGAGGGTGAGCTCACCGTGGCGGGGCGCCTGCGCGGGGTCCTCACGCTCCAGGGCACGCTGGTGATCGAAGAGGGCGGCGCCGTCGAGGCCGAGGTCGAGGCGACCTCCGTGGTGGTCTCCGGCCTCCTCTCGGGCAGCGTCACGGCGCACGAAGAGCTGCGCGTGCTCCCGGGCGGCCTCGTCGACGCGCGGGTGCGCGCCACGCGCCTCGCCATGGCCGAGGGCGCCATCTTCCGCGGCGAGCTGCAGGCCGCCGTGCAGCCCGCGGGGGCGCTGCCCGCCGCGTCGACGCCGCGCCTCGGGGGGCGCGCACCGCAGCAGCTCGCGGCCGGCGCCCACGG
>CAISKJ010000320.1 GCA_903885885.1 uncultured delta proteobacterium | reverse complement strand
TGGAGCGCGCGTGCTTCGAGATCGCCGACACGGTGCACCGCAAGGCGTGGATCCAGGCGCTGGTGCAGCCCTTTCAGCGCATTGTGGGCGCGGCGTGGGTCACGGCGAGCACGGGCAATTTGCGTCAGGTGAAGGGCCTCGAGATCGTGCGCGACCTCGACCCCGATCGCGGCGTGGTGTTCGTCTCCAACCACCGCAGCTTCTTCGACTTCTATGTGATCACCGCGGTGCTCTACAAGAACCTCGGGTGGCTGAAGAAGATCTACTTCCCGGTGCGTTCAAACTTCTTCTACGAAGGCGTTCTGGGCATCTTCGTGAACGCGGTGATGTCAGGCTGGGCGATGTTTCCGCCGGTGATGCGCGGGCGTGAGCGCAAGGCCTTCAACCACTTCACCACCGACTACATCGTCGACGCGCTGCAGGAGCGCGGCACCATCGTGGGCTATCACCCCGAGGGCACGCGCTCGAAGGGCGACGACCCCTACGATCTGCTCCCCGTGCAGCCGGGCATCGGCAACATCTTGAGCCGCGCGAAGCCCATCGTGGTGCCCGTGTTCACCCTCGGGCTCATCAACAATTTTCCGAAGCAGATCTGGAGCAACTTCGACGGCTCGGGCAAACCCGTCACCATGGTGTTCGGCAAGCCCATCGACCTCGCGCGCTTCGCCGACCTGCCCGACACGCCCGAGACGTGGCGCGTGATCGCCGACGCCGTGCGCGACGAGCTCGTAGCCCTCGGCGAGGTCGAGCGCGCCTTTCGCGTCGAGAAGGCTCTCCCCGCATTGGGCCCCACGAAGCCGTAGCGATCGCGTCGACGGCGTCGCGCGGCCCCCACGCTCCCCCCCCACGCGCTGTCTTGTGAAGCGCCCGCCCTCGGTGCTATTCGCCTCGCCCCATGAAGACCTCGACCTTCGCGCTGGCCCTTATTCTGTCGGTGCTCGCGTGCAAGAGCGCGCCGCAAGGCGGTGGCGCGAGCGCACCGCCGAACACCGCGACGAGCGGGTCTGCCGCGGCTGACGGCGCCGACGGCGGTACCCCCATCGCCCCCGCCCCCGCCCCCGCCCCCGCCGACGCCGACGCGAGCACCCCGGAGCCCGCCGACGCGAGCGCCCCGGAGCCCGCGAGCCCCCTTGTCGGCCTTCACGCGCTGACGTTTCGCGCGGGCGCGCACCCGCCCGTCGGCGCGGCGGGCGCGCACGGCGCCACCGTGTGGGCCGTCACGCTGGCCGCCAGCGCAGGCGCCTCGCCCGAGCTCACCGCGCTCTTTCAGCAGTGCCTCGCGGCGCACCTGGCCGCGAGCCTCGGCGAGCTGCGCTGCGCGCCCGCGGTCGGCGGCGCCTACCCCGGCACCGTACCCTCGGGCGACGGCGCGCAGGCGGTCACCGTTACGTTTCGCACCGAGCGCGACGCGCGCGCCTTCGCCGCGGCGCTCACCGAGGCGCCCCTGCACATCGGCCGCGTGCGCGTCCTGTGTGCCGATTGACGCCCGGCGCGCGCCACCGCGGCGTCAGCGCGCGGCGGCGTCGTCGCCCTGCTGCGCGAGGCGCGTGCGGCGGTCGTAGTCGCCGAGCACCGCCGACGTAAACCCGAAGTCGGTGATCGCGAGGATCACCAGCGCGCGCTCGCGCGACGTGTTGCGCGTCTGGTGCGCGATCCAGCGGGGCACGAAGGCGACGTCGCCCGTCTTCACCGGGCTCCACCGGTCGCCGACGCGCACCTCGCCCTCTCCTTCGAGCACCACGAAGAGCGACTCGTGCGCGTGCTTGTGAAACTCGTTGTTGCACCCCGGCGCGATGCGCAACACCCGCGGGTCCATCACCTGGAGGTCGGGAAACGCGAGGCGCTCGACGCCAAAGTCGATGTTGAGCTTCTCGTTGCGGTTCGCATACATCGCCTCCCCGGGGGCGGTGGCGCTGCGCACGAAGGCGCCGTCGGGCGCGTCGAGCCCGAGCGGCTCGCGGGCGGCCGTGACGTGGACCAGGGCGTCGAGCGCGGGAGTGTGCTTGGGTTCCATGCGGTCTCCTCTCGTGGGGCTCAGAGCAGCGCGTCGGCGCGTTGCGGGTCGAGCGCGCGGGCGTGCAGCCAGTCCCAGAAACCGGCGCGGAGGGTGAGCGCCTTGAGCATCCCGCGACGGAGCCCCGCGCGCCCCTCCGGGGTGCCCGCCAGGTCGACGGCGATGGCCGCGAGCGTCGCCTGATGGTCGTCGTCGACGACCGTGTGCAGCGTGAAGAACACCGCGTCGCGGGGCTGCACGTCGCCGAGGCGCGCGATGGCCGCCACGAAGGGGCCGTAGAGGGTGCGAACGATGCTCTCGGTGCCGAGGCCGAGCGCGCCGATGGCCTCGGCCGCCGAGGTGGTGCTCAACACCGCGAGGAGCATCTCGCGCCAGCACACGACGTGGTCGGCCTCCGGCGCGGCGCCGTGGTCGACCCCGATGGCCTCGGCGAAGCGGCGAAAGAGAATCGGGTGCGCAATGCCGTCGATCCAGGCGCGGTCGACGCCAGTGCGCGCGAGCACGGCGAGGTCGTCGTCGCGGTAGGTGCCGCCCTCTTCGACGAGGTTGTGCAAGAGGGCCTTGCGGTGCTCGGCGCGCTCGAGGCGCGAAATCACCGCGGTGAGGTACCTCGGGAAGTGCGCCGAGTAGCCGTAGTAGTGCCGCGCGAAATCGGTGAGGGCGAAGCGCGTGTCGGGGAGCGTGCCCTCGCGCAGCGCCACGAGGTAGGGGTGTTGCACCGCGCGGTGCGCGCGCGCCTCCGTCGAGAGGCGCCCCACGTAGCGCACCGCCTCGACCGTATCGCTCGTCGCCGACGCGCGCGCTGTGTTCATTGTCTGCATCTCTTCTCCGCACCGGTTCGATGCAACGAGAAGCGCTTCGCGTCGGAACTATCGTCTCGCGCGTGACCTTTCGACGATGCGCCCCCCGGAGGGCACCCGCGGGGCTCAGCGCGTCGACCACACGGCGGCGTAGAGGCGCTTGAGGGCGCGCGCGTCGTCGGGGCTGCGGGCGACGGTGCGCACCACTACGGCGCCGTTGTCGAGGTACACCGTGGGCGCGAGCGCGGCGACCTCGGGGTCGCGCGCGAGGAGCTCGGTCACGCGGCCCCGCGCGCGCTGCACCTTGCGCCCCGCGGGCTCGTCGAGGGTCCGCATCGAGCGACGCCCGAGGGCCTCGTCGATCTGGCGGATCGAGGCGTCGCGGAGCGCGATGGTCACGCCGTCGCCGAGGTCGAGCGCGAGGTCGCCCGCTCGGGCGAGGTCGCCGTGGCCCTCGAGGCGCGCCCAGGTGAAGGCGCGGAGCACCCAGCGCGCCCCCTTCTCGGCGGCGAGCGAGAGCGAGGCGGCGCGCGCGACGAGCATGGCCTCGTAGGCCCTCCGGGGGTCGTCGGCGAACTCGGCGAGCAGAAAGCGCCGAAAGCTGTCGTACCCGAGCACCGCGTCGGCGTGGCGCATGTACAGGGTGTTGAGCGCCGTGCCCACCTCGTGGGCCTCGCGCCCCTCGTGGCGCACCAGCGACTCGATGCGGCTGCGCAGCGACGCGAGCTCGGCCCGCACCGTCGGGGCCCCGATGGGCGTCGAGCCCGCGCGCGACCCGAGAAAATCGACCTCGTCGTCGCCCCGCACCGCCAACGCCCGCGCCGTTGTGACCGCAGCCTTCGCCCGTGTTGCCTTCGCCATCGGTGATCCCTCTCCATCCCCCCGCGACGAGCGCCCCAGAGGAGGCGCCGACGGGTGGCAGGAGCGTGCCAGAGGCGCGCGCGGCGCGTCTACCCTGTCGGGGGGTGCCCCGACCGAAAACACCATGAATCTTCGAAGAACACGATTTGTCCGACCGGTCGGACAGCGCGCTCACCACGACGACGCGGCGGCGCCGCCCCACGACCGGGGATGCGTTTGCGCCGGGGCAAGCGCTCCCCGGATCCACACCGCCTTCAGCGGCCGAAGGCGCCGAACCACGCGAAGTAGCCGAGCAGCAGGCCGACGATCAGCGAGCCGCAGCCCGCGCGCTCGGCGGGGGGCACCATGGCGCGCTCGGTGGTGCGGTGCAGCACCGGCATGGCCGCCATCAGTGCGCCGATGAGCATCACCACGAAGCAGAGCACGCGGAAGAGCGCGCTCCCCACGGCGTCGAGGAGGCCCCCCTGCCGATCGATCCAGGCGTCGACGCGCCCCAGGTCGATTCCGAACGCCTTGAAGGCCAGGCCGATCACAAAGAACAGCGCCCCGATGCTGCCCACGAGCAACGCACCCGGGCTCTGCGGTCGAAAGAGCCCCAGAGGGGTCATCACGATGACAAGCACGCGTCGCAAGAAGGAGAGCAGACCGCGCATCGAGCGTACTCCGGCTGACGTTGCTGGGGCCATGGGCAGCCTCTGCCGCACGGTGACCGCCGTCTTCGGCGAGCGCCTTCGCTCCCGACGCGCGAACGTTACGACGCGCGGATCGCCCACCGCGAGGCCGAAGTGTGGCCCGCATGCCGATGCCCCGCACCGCGCCGATCGTGGGAACGATTCGGGAACAGACCCGGGCTATGCCATGCCGTCCGAGACACTGCGCTCGCACGGAGACCGCACCACGACGCGGGCCCGATGGCGTGACGACGGGGCCATCCCTCGCTACCCACGTGCGCCGTCGCCCCGTGCCGCTCTTTGCCGTTGCGGGTCGGGTGTCGGCTGGTTGGTTGTCTCTCCCCTTCCCGGTAACATCGCACAAACTTTACGGAGTCCGCTGATCCAATGAACGCATCATCGAGAGTATGTCCCCAGGGCCACGGTGCGCTCACGGTAGTGCCCGCGGGGTCCATCGAGGTCGACCGCTGTCCCCACTGCGGGGGTGTGTTCTTCGACCCCGGAGAGCTGGCCGCCACGCTCGGCGCCGACGCCAACCCAGAGGTGTGGGGGCGCGACCCATCCGTGCGGCCCCCCGATCCGTACGCCCCGTGCTGCCCGGTCGGTCATGGCCCGATGTGGCGCCTCCCGACGGAGCCCACGCCGGGAGCGCCCTCGGTCCACGCATGCGGCGCCTGCCGTGGTGTGTGGATCGACAGCGCTACGCTCCAGGCCCTGCGCGCTCGTGCGCCGACGGTCCCGACGAAAGAGGGGATCACCGCGAGCACCGTCGGGCGCTACGTCGTGCAGCTCGTTTCGCTCATGCCTGTGGAGGTGTCCAACCCCGTCCATCGCCGACCGTGGGCGACCTGGTCGCTCGCGGCCTCGATGGTCGCGGTCTACGCCGCGCTGCACCTCCTCCCCGACGCCGCACGCCTCCGCTGGGAGGCCATGCTGATGGTCAACCCCTCGGAGCTGCGCCACGGCTTCGGGCTGCTTACGCCCATCACCTACGCGTGGATCCACGCGGGCGTCGTCCACCTCCTCAGCAACCTCTACTTCTTCGTGGTGTTCGGCGACAACGTCGAAGACCGCTTCGGGCGCGCGCGGTACCTCGCGATGCTCGGCGGCGCGGCGCTGCTCGGCGCCCTCTTCGAGGTCGCCTCCCGCGGCGACGTCTCGATGGGCGTGGGAGGCGCATCGGGCGCCGTGGCCGGCGCGCTCGGCGCGTACATGGTCCTGTTCCCGAAGACGAAGCTCCACGTGGTGGTCGCGTTCGTTCCGTTGAAGGTTCCAGCCGCGCTCTACCTCCTGCTCTGGGCGGCGCTTCAGGTCTTGGGATATCTGCGACACTCCCCGGGGATCGCATGGCTCGCGCACATCGGAGGCTTCCTCGTGGGCCTCGCCGCGGCGGGCATCTCGCGCTTCGCGTCGCGCGCGCAGGTGGCGTCATGAGCGCGCGTCCGATGCCTCGGTCGGTGCTCGCGCCTCTCCTCGCCGCGCTGCTCTCCGCGGGCTGCGACCGCCTCGTCAACCGCTCCGGTCGCGACCCCGCGAAGGGCTGCGACCTCGGGCTCGTCTCGGCCTGCATGCTCGCAGGGCAGGCCGCCCAGGGCGCAGCGCAGAAGCGTGCCTACTACGCCCGGGGCTGCGCGCTGGGGAGCGTCGCCGCGTGCGTCGAGGAGGGGGTGGTGCTCTACCAATCGCCGCCCCCGCTCCGCGATCGTCGTCGCGCCAGCGAGCTCTTCGCCCGCGGCTGCGCGGCCAACCTCGCCCTGGCCTGCGGCAACCTCAGCGTCTATCAGGACTGGGACCTTCAGGACCGCGGCGCCGCGATCGTCTCGGCGCGGCGCGCGTGTGAACTGGGCAGCCGCGAGGCGTGTTGGAGCCTCGGCGCCCTCTCTACGGTCTCCGATCCCGTCGAGGCCCGCCGCAGCTTCGAGCGATCGTGCGCGTTGGGGAGCGTCGTCGGCTGCGGGCGCCTCGCAGCGTTTCGCGTGCTCAACGACCCCCCGACGGTGCAGCCCGCGGCCATGGAGCCCCTCGACCGCGCCTGTGCCGCCAACGACGCGCATAGCTGCGACACACTCGGCGTGCTGCTGCGCGACGGCGTGGGCGGGGCGGGCGGTCCGCGCGACCCCGTCCGGGCGCGGCGGAGCTTCGCCCGATCCTGCGAGCTCCGAAACGCGGGCGCGTGTCTCAACCTCGGCGCGATGGGCTTCGCAGCGGGGACCTCGCAGGCCGAGCACGTCGCCGCGCTGGAGTTCATCCAGCAGGGGTGCGACCTCGGCGCCTTGCGCGGCTGCGCGGCGGTCGGCACCGAACTCGCCCTGGGAACGAACGTGCCGCGCGACCTTCCACGCGCCGAGCGCAGCCTGCGGCGCGCGTGCGAAGGGGGCCACGCACTGGGGTGTCGCGACCTCGCGGTGTTCATCCGCGATGGCGTGCTCCCCGGGGGGCCTCAGCGCGCGCAGGCGCTGTTTCGTCAGGCGTGCGCCGGCGGCGACACGCCCGCGTGCGGCGAGCTGCGACCGCCCGCAGACTGACGGTTCCGTCAAGCGTCGCGCTGCGCGAAGACCGCGCGGAGCGCCCGGAGGCGACGGCGCGTCTCGATGCCGAACACGCATGACAGCGCGGGCCCGAGCAGCCACGCGAGCACGCGCGGTCGCACCGTGAACGACAGGGTATAGACCACGCGGCTTCGCGTCGGACCGATGGGCTGGTGACGAATCGACGCCGCCCAGTCTTCGAAGAGCGAGACGCCCCCGACGAGCTTCACCGCGGCCACCGCACCGCGGCGAAAGCTCACGTACCGCGTGCGAAAGCACATCCCCCCGACGAACCACCGCCCCGTGCACGCCGCCACGGCGCCGACCCCGGGCGCCCGCCCGTCCTCGACGCGGGCGTCCCGCAGCAGCGTGTCCCAGGAGAGCCTGCGGTCGTAGTCGTGCACGAGGTCGAACACCGCCTCGGCGCTCGCTGCGATTTCCTCGGAGTACACCGCCCTGCAACGTTTCATGGCGGGAGCTTCGCACGGCGGAGTTTTGCGGTGCACCGGCCCCGCCTCGCCATCGCGGGCGTTCGTCGCCGTGGCCCGCGCGCGGGCGCTCCGATGCCCCCGCGCCGATCGTGGGAACGATTCGGGAACAGCGCCCCGCTACACCCTGCAGCGCGAGCAGTTTCGCTCGCCGGAACGGAGACCGCACCATGACGCAGGAACACAGCACCCCCGCCCCCTCCCTCTACGATCGCCTCGGCAAGCGCGCGGGCATCGACGGCATCGTCCGCGATGTCATCGCAGCGCACCTCGCCAACCCGCTGGTCAAGACCCGCTACGAGGGCGTGAAGGATTTTGACCGCCTCCACCGCGTGTCGGTCGAGTTCTTCTGCGCGGGCTCCGGGGGCCCCGAGCCGTACACGGGCCGCGACATGATCTCGAGCCACAAGGGCATGAACATCAGCGAGCAAGAGTATCTCGCCGTGGTCGACGACATCATGACCACGCTCGAGAAGCACGCCATCGATGCCCAGACGCGCAGCGACGTGGTGGGCATCCTGTACTCGCTGAAGCCCCAGGTGCTGCGACTCTGATCCCGCGAACGCGCGGGCGGAGGGGCGCTCCCGCGAGGCCCCGCGCGGGTCGTCGCCGCACCTCCGCCCGCCCGCTCCCCCAACACCACACCGGAGACCCCAGCATGAGCGACGAACTCGACCGCACCCTCGCCGAAGCGGCCTTGACGCCTTCGAAGACCGCACTGCGCGCCGCAGCCATCGCGGCGGCGCTCGGCACCGTGATCAAGTACCGAACGAGCTCGACCGCGAGCGAGACCCTGCAGGGAGTCACGCACAGCACCACCACGGAAGGCGCCAACATTCCCGGGCTCCTCGGGAGCGGCGTCGCCATCGTGGTGGCGCTCGTGGGCATCGCCCTCGCCGTGCGCGCGAAGCCCATGGACCCCGATGCGTCCGCCGAGGAGCGAGCCACGCTTTCGAAAGCCGGAAGCATCGCGATGGGCCTCGGCGTGTTGATCGTGCTCTACGCCGCGTGGACGCTGTTCAACGCCCTGCCGCGAACCGTCACCACGTGATGCATCGGCGGCCGCAGTGACCCGTACATCGCGAATTTCTTCTCGCTCCCTTGAAGGTGAAGCCCCATGAGACCCGACGAACGCTCCGCAGCCATTCTGTTCATCGCCAACGCGTCGCTCCACGGTCACGTCGCCCGTGTTCTCGTGGCGACGCCGCGCGGCTCGCACGAGGGCGCCCTCGCGCGCGTGTCCCTCGGCGGCGGCGACTCCCTCGCGCTCGTCGGCCCCAGCGGAATGGCCGGCATCGACGATCGGAACATCGACCTCTCCGACGCGATCGCCATCACCGTGCTCCTCGCCGACGGCAGCCGGAAGACCTTCGGCGAGGACCCGACGCAACGGTACCTCGCCGCGCAGCAGCGCTTCGGCGCCCTCTACACGGCGAAGCAGTTCGACGCAGCGCTCCCCGTCGCCGACGAGCTGGTCTCGATCGCGCGCGGCGCGCTCCAGGGCTCGCCGTCGCACCTCGCCGGAGCGCTGAGCAACCGCGCGGAGCTGCTGCGACTGCTCGGCATGCCTCTCGAGGCCGCTGCGGCCCTCCGTGAGGTCGTGCCCCTCATGGAGCGCGCCTTCGGTCGCGACCACGCCAACACGCGGCAGACCCTGCGAAGCCTCGGCAACGCCCTCGCCGACGCCGGGGCCTTCGAAGAGGCCCTCGCGGTGTTCCACGATCTGCTCCCCCGTACCGAGCGCGCGGCCCCCAACACCATGGAGCACGCGAGCGATCAGGCCGGCGTCGCCGCCGTGGGCGCGCAGGCGGGCGACCAGCACCTGGAGGCCTCCGTGCAATTGCTCCATTCGGCCATCCCCATGGCCGCGCGCGCCTCCCCCGCGAGGCTCGCCGTGGGTTGCTGGTGGAAGATGCTGGGCGACATCATCGTACGGCTCGGCGCGGAGGGCGCCGATGGATGCTACCTCGAGGCGCACGACTACCTCGAGGTCGAGCTCGGTCCGCAGCACGCGCTGACGCTCGAGGTGAAGCGACTCCTCGAGCTCGCGAGCCAGTAGGCATCGAGCGGCGCGTACCGCGCGCCCCCGTCAGCCGTCTCGACATCGGCGCGCGTCGAGCGGATGGCCCGCCTCGTCGAAGCGCCGCGCCGCGCGGTCGAAGCGCTCCGACGCGCCGCGCGCGTCGCCGTTCGCCGACGCGATGTGCCCGCGCACCTCGTCGAGGGCGGCATCCCAGGCGGGCAGACGCATGACAACGTCGGCGAGCCACTGCGTCTTGCGGCCGTAGTCGTTCGCGAGCTCGATGGCGCCCGCGCGCGCGGCGGCGATGGCGGCGGGGACCGCGAAGGTGATCCGACAGCCCGGGCACGTCTCGAGGGGGCCGCGCACCGACTCCTCCGCCTCGTGGACCGCGGCGAGGGCCTCGTCGGGATCGCGGGCGAGCACGATGCGCGTGCCGTAGATGCGGTCGAGGAGGTGAAACCCGATGTCGCTGTGCCGCGCGACGTCGAGCGCCGCATGCGCGAGGGACCACGCCTCGCCCAACCTGCCGCGGTACATCGCGAGCTCCGCCTGGCGCTGGAGCGAGAGCGCCTCCCCCGTGGCGCCTCCGATCGCGCGGTGCAGGCGCGCACCGGCGACGAGATCCTCTTCGGCGTCGTCGAGGTGACCCGACAGGAGCTTCGCTTCGCCGCGCAGCGTCACCGCGAACGCGTGCCCGCGCGCGGCGCCGAGGCGGCTCGCTTCGGCCGCGAGGGCGTTCGCGAAGTCGATCACCTGCGCATAGGGCCGCGCGCCGTAGAGGAACCGCTGCGTGATGCAGAGATGGCCGTCGAAGACCCGCATCGCAAGATGCGACACGTGATGGGTGTCCCAGAGGTCAGCCCACACGCTGCCGTGCAGCTCGCCCCGCGCGTGCGCGGCCGCCGCCTGCGCCCACGAGGCGATCACGATCGCGCCCGTGTCGCCCGACTGCAGCGCCAGTCGCCGGCACTCCGCGGCCCGGGCGGTGCCGTGCTTGGGATCCGCGAACCCGAGCGCGGCGGCGCCGCTGTACGTGAGGGCCTCGGCGAGGCGCCCATCGACGGTCTTCGGCGCTACACCGTGCACCGCTTCGAGCGCCCCCCGGGGGTCTCCCATCTTGAGCTGCGCCAGCGCGCGCTTCGCGCGCAGGTCGTCGGCGAGGTCGGGCCCCGCGGCGCTCACCGCGGCGTCGTAGGCGACGAGCGTGCGCGGGTCGCCGAGGGCATCGAAGGACTCTGCGCGGAGCCGCAGGCCCTCCGCGTGCGTCGGCTCGTGGGCCAGGAGGGGCTCCAGATGCGCGAGCGCGTCCCGGAAGGCGGCGACCCCGAGCGCGTGACTCGCCGCGAGAACCAGCCACGGCGCGGCGTCCGCCGGGCGGCGCCCTTCGAGCCAGTGGTGCGCCACCAGGGCCGCCGGCGCGTGGGCCGTCGCGAGCTTCGCGGCCGCCTCGCGATGCACGACCACGCGCCGATGCGGCGCGAGCTGCCCCGCGAGAGACTCCTGCACGATCGCGTGGCGGAAGCGGTATCGCGCGTCGATCACCTCGAGCACGCCGCGCGTGAGGGCCTGGTCGAGCACGGCGAAGGCCTCGGCCTCGGAGCGGTCGAGAAACGCCGCGGCGATGGTCGTATCGAAGGCGCGAGGGCCCAACGCGAGCCGGCGCAGGCTCGTCAGGGTAGGGTCGTCGACGTCGCAGAGGCGCGCTGCGATCGCCTCCGCCGCGCGAGCCGGGAGCGGGGCCGACGCGCTCGCGCGAGGCGTTTCCGCGAGCTCGAGCGCCAGAAACGGATTCCCTTCGGCGCCGCGCACCGACGCCTCCAAGTGCGCCGCATCGAGGGGGCCTGGCGCCGCGCCGCGCACGAGGCCCGCGAGCTCAGACTCCGTGAGGGCGCCGACCGCGATCGACTCGACGCGCCCGTTCCGCACGAGCCGCGCGACGCCGCGCTCGAGCGTCGGCGCCGTGGCCAGCGAGCGCAGCGTGAGGAGCGTGCGCACGGGCGCGCCGGTGGCGATCAACTGCAGCACAACGTCGGTGCTCGCCTGATCGATCGCGTCGGCGTCATCGACCGCGAGCACGATGGGGGCCCCGGGGCGCGTGGCGGTGAGCAGCGCGTGCAGCGCCCCCACGACCTGATGGCGCGTCAGCGGTCCCGGCAGCGCGGCCCTGGGGCGCGCGAGCGGCGTCAGCGCGCCGAGCACGCCGCGCGCGTGGTCGTCGATGGCATCGAGGAGCCGCCGATCGGCCCGGAGCAGCTGCTCCGCCACGTCGACGACCAGGGCATAGGGCTGCGACGGATCGTTCGGAGCGACGAAGACGGCGCCCCACCCGTCGCGCTTCGCGACCTCGACCGCGCGACGCGCGAGGGCCGTCTTCCCGATCCCTGCGGCGCCTTGCAGAACGACGCCCGCCGGGGCGCGCTCGTCGTTGCGTGAGAAGAGCGCCTTGATGCGCGCGAGCTCGAGCGCCCTGCCCACGAAGCCGTGCTCCCGCGGCGCGAGGCCCGCCACACACTCGCCGTAGAGGCGCTCGGTCTCCCGGCTCGGCGGCACGCCGAGGCTCGTCGCGAGGGCGCTCCGCAGTCGCCCGTACCAGCGAATGCCCGTGGTGCGCTGCCCTGACGCGATGGCCGCGCGGATCAGCGCCTGGTGCGCGGCCTCATCGGTCGGCTCCTCTTCGGCGAGCTGCTCGATGCGGTCGGCCTTGCGGAGCAGCTGGAGGAACTTGCCCCGGAGGCGCGCGCGGGGCGCGTCGATCCATGACTCGTACATCGCATCGGGGAGAAGGTCGCCGGTGTAGCGCGCCGCCGCGGCGTCGCAGGCCTCGCGATCGCCGCGAAGCAGCGCCGCGTCGGCGGCCTGCTCGAAGCGCGCAACGTCCGTGATGACGGTGCCCTCCGGGAGCACCGCGACGCGGCCCTCGCGGAGGCTCACCGCATCGCCATGCCCCAGCGCGCGCCGCGCGTAGTGAACGGCCTTGCGAAGGTTGGCGCCGCCGGCTTCGGGGTCGAGCTCGGGCCAGAGGGTCTCCACCACCTGATCGCGCGCGAGTCGATGCTGCCGTGACAGCGCGAGAAGCAGCACGAGCTCGCGCGCGCGCCGCGTCGCGAAGCCCTCCGCGGAGACCTCCACGCCGTTGGCGACGATGCGCAACCCGCCCAGAAGATGCAGCTCGATGTGGGTGAGCGGAGGCGTACCGGTGGACTTCATTCGGGCTGGCTGCGCACTGTATGCGCACCCGGCGAGGCAAGGTAAGGGTTTCTCGACGAATCACGGCCACGCGGTGCGGGTTTACGCGAATCGAAGCAGCAGCGCGCGAGGGTTGGGCCGACGCGACGGGCCCCCCGGTGGGTGAGGCCCGGCCGGCGGTCCATTGGGGCGTCGCGCGCGCAGGGCGTGTCCGTTGGAGCGATCGTTGGCTACGCGTCGAGGGTGATGGACTTGTAGAGAAGAATGAGCGCGGGCGCGGCGATCGCCAACGACAAGAGCACGCGCAGGGCGAGCTCGGCGCGCAGCGAGGTCTCGGTCTCGCGCAGGCGCGCCAACCCGCTGCGCAGCCGCCATGGACGCAGCGCGCGCAGGGCGAGCAGCGACGAGCTGACGAGGATCAACAGCGCGGCGGCGGTCCGGTCTGCGCGCACACGCGCGTCCACAACGAGGCCCGCCCCGCCCAACGCGGCGGCGTACCCTGCGAGCGCGAGCGCCCCGTACGCGAGGAAGCCGCGGCGCGAGAGGGCGCGTGCGTCCTCGACGACGGCGCCGGCGGGAGGGCTCTGCGCGAGCAACGCGCGCAGCGCCTGCAGCGACGGGACGTGGCACGCGCGGCCATGGAGCCAGCGCGGCGTCACCGAGCCGTCGCAGACGGAGATCGTCTCGTCGCCGGCGCGCAGTTGCAGCGTCGTGCCGCCGTGGATCCCATGGTGCGCCGTGCCCCGGCGATGCGCGACCTGCACCCGGGTCTCGAGCAGCGCGTAGCTCAACGCGCTCCAGGGAAGAAACGTTCGCTGAACGTCGCCCACCCACTCGGCGATTCCCGCCTCATCCCAGCGCAGACTCGCGGGGGGCCGGGCCCGCCCATCGATCACGACGCGGGTCGCAACGGTGCCCACGACGATTCCAGCGACGCCGAAGCCAAGGACCTCGCCGAACGAGAGCCGCCCATAGCCCCGCAGAGCGTGCAGCACCTCCGACCACACGGCGCCGTTGGCGACGCCGAGGAGAAGCCCGACGCAGCCCGCCCACGCGACGGGAAAACCCGAAGCGTCGGGCGGAACCCCGAGGGCCTCCGAGACGCTCTGCGGCTGAATTGCGGTCTGCCGCGCTACCGTCGGCGGGTGGTAGCCCGACTCTAGCGGGGCGTTCGCGCCGGGCCCAGGGTGATGCGGTTGCAAGCGCTTCTCGTCGTCGCCCCGCACCGCCAACGCCTGCCCCGCTGTGACCGCGGCCTTCGCCCGTGTTGCCTTCGCCATCGGTGATCGCGCTCCATACCCCCGCGACGGGCGCCCCATCGAGGCGCCGGGGGGGAGTTGGAGGGTGCCAGAGGCGCGCGCGGCGCGTCTACCCTGTCGGGGGGTGCCCCGCGCGAAAACACCTTGAATCTCCGAAGAACACGCTTTGTCCGACCGGTCGGACAGCGCGGGCGCCGGGGCATCCGGGGCTCCGGGGGCCGCTCTCCCCCCGCGACGCCATCACGCTCACAGCCCGGTGAAGAACGACCAGATCTCGCGCGCCGCGAAGGGTGGCGGCCCGTGGTCTCCGCCGTGCGCGCAGAACACCACGCGCGCGTCGGCGCGGCCGTGCGTGATCCACACCGACGGCGCCTCGGTGCACCGGCGCGACCACGACGCCACGGAGCATCATGCGGCGAGCATGGAGCGCAGCGCGCGAAGGAGCACAGGGGCGCCCTTCGCGGCGCTCAGTCGGTTCCCGCGTCGGGGCGCAGCAGGGGAGGCGGGTTGCACGACGCGTGGAACACGCGCCACGCGCCCTCCACACAGCCGCCCATGGCGAAGCCGGCGCTGCCGTTCTGGGCGCAGCTGCCCCACGAGCAATTGAGGGGACCATCGGCCGCACACGCCGCCCCGTCGAGGGGGGCCGCCGGGGGGCACTCGTTGGTCGGCGTGGCGTCGGGCGTCGCGTCATCGCCCGCGTCGACCCAGCTCGGCGGGTTGCAGCTCTCGTTGGCCTGCGTCCAGCGACCGTCCTGGCACATGCGCGAGGCGAGCGAGTTCACCGTCGCATTGCAGACGCCGTAGCCGCAAAACTGCCCCTCGTTGCCGCAGGGATCACCCGGCACCGGCGACTCCGCGGGACACCCCTCGGGGGTCGTGGCCCCGGGGCCGACGGTGTCGGCACACCCACCGCCCGCCATCGATCCGACCGCTGCGAGGGTGACCACAAAGGAGGCCCGGAGCGGCTTCGTGCGCTTGTTCATGGCACACCACCGTGCACAGCATGCGCCAGACGGAATTAGCGCAATTTTAGGGATCTGATCGCTCCCGTGACCAGGGCGACGACGCGGCGTCACGCCCGGCACATGGCACGAAGTGACTCAAGCGTCGGAGGCCGCCGAGGCGCCGCCCCATTGCCCTCACGGAGGAACAACCGCTACGGTGCCGCCCGCTGTGCTCACCCCCTTCGTCGACGAGGTCTGGATCGACACGCGCGAGGCGAAGTTCTTCGGCGTCCCCTGCGGCTCTCGCATGACGGTGGTGCGACTCGCGGCGGGCGGGCTCTTCGTCCACTCGCCCGTAGGCCTCGACGCGGAGACCCGCGCGCAGGTCGACGCGCTCGGCGAGGTGCGCGCCGTCGTGGCGCCGAGCCTCTTTCACCACCTCCACGTGGGCGCCTGGATGGCCGCGTACCCGAAGGCCCACTTCGCGGCCTGCCCCGGCCTCGAGTGGAAGCGCCCCGACCTCGCATGGAACAGCGTCACCGCCGACCAGCCGCACCCCATCTGGGCCGCCGACCTCGAGCAGGTGTACTTCTCCGCGCGGCGTGAGAACGAGGTCGATTTCTACCTCCCGCGGAGGCGCTTGCTCCTCTGCGCCGATGCGATGCTCAACCTCTCGACCCATCCCGCGCGGAGCGCCCGGCTGGCCGCGCGGTTGATGGGCAACAGCGCCCCCGGGGTGGGGCACCTCGAGCCCCTCATGGTGCGCGACCGCAAGGTGGCGAGGCGCCAGGTCGACCGCATGCTCGCGTGGGATTTCGACCCCGCGGTGCTCTCCCACGGCGCGGTGCTGCCTGAGGGCGGCCACGCGGCCCTGCGTCACGCCTACGCCTGGCTCTGATCGCGGCGACGCGCGTACCCTTCGGGGCCCCGCCCTTCCCCGGTCACCGACGGTGGGCTATCGCGCCCGCCCCGGTCGCGCGCGCTCGCACACGAAGTCACGGCTGCTGCCGCACCCGATGTCGTTGTAGCTGTTGGCGGGGCCCCACTCGACGCAGGTGCCGTCGCCGCTGGGCTCGCCCGCACGAAAGCCCGTGTACGCGAGCGCCGCGCCGTTGTCCCAGGCCCACCCGGCGTCGGCGCGTTGGAGCCCGATCCATACGCGGTTCGACCCGCCGAGGCCCATGGCGGGATACACGGCGTCGCGCTCGGGCTCGCTTTCGAACATCGCGAGCGCGGCGCCCGCGGCCATGCACCGCGCCGTCGCCGACGCGCGGGAGGTCACGGCGGTGTCGCGCCAGTAGCAGGTCTGCGTCGTGGGATCGACGTGCTGCCGCGACCCACCGGCACAGAGCACGCTCCGACAGTCGGCCGCGCACGCGTCGCCGTCGGCGTCGTTGCCGTCGTCGCACACCTCGCCGTCGGCCTGATCGATGATGCCGTCGCCGCAGCGCACCGTCGGGCGAACGTCCGCGGGCGCGACGGGAACGTCGATCGGCGCTGCGACGTCGGGCGCCGCGGCGTCGGTGCGAGGCGCGTCGCGTTCGTCCGTGGGCGCGTCGCGCGGGGGCGTGCGGTCTGTGTCGACGATGTCGCTCGGCGGGGCGGCGCCGTCGGGCTTCGTCGAAGCATCGGGCGTGGCCTTCGCGTCGGGCGCCGCGGCGCCTTCGTCGGGTGCGCTCTGCCCCTCGGCGCACGCCGCGAGCGAGAGGAAGAGGGCCGCCATTGCTCCGCGAATCATCGGGCCCATAGAGACTCCGCGAGGCCGCGCTCGTCAAGCGCCGCGCCGTGAGCCATGCATGGCGCGCGCGCGGGAAGGGCGATACTCGTGTCCTGCGATGACGACCCTCGCCCCCTACGGCACAGGGACCTCGACGCTCACCCCCGACGCCCAGGGCGGGCGCATCAAAATCACTGTGATTCGAGAACGTTTCTGAAGCGCTTCGTCGCCGCGGGTTGGAAACCCACGGCAACGTGCAAAGAGGAGAGAATCCATTCGAAGTCCGCGGCGGACT
>CAISKJ010000319.1 GCA_903885885.1 uncultured delta proteobacterium | reverse complement strand
TGCTCCCGTGCAAGAAGGTGATTCACGCCGTGGGGCCCGTGTGGGAAGGCGGCGACGACGAGGAGGAAGACAACCTCCGCGCGGCCGCCACCAACAGCCTCCGCGTGGCGAGCGAGCTGGGCCTCGCGTCGCTGGCGATGCCCGCCATCAGCTCGGGGATCTTCGGCTTCCCGAAGGATCTCTGCGCGACCATCCTCGTCGACGCGGCGGTGCACTGGTTCGCGCAGAACCCCGAGAGCTCCGTGCGCAAGCTTCGCTTCACGAACATCGATGCGCCGACGGTGGGGGTGTTCCTCGCGGCGTTTCGCGCGAGGTTTGGGGGCTGAAGGCCTGGCTCCGGATTCGTCGGCCCCCGACCGCGACGCGCAGGGGCCGGGAGCTGAAGGGGCCTACTGGAGGTTGCAGCGCTCGAGCGTGACGTTGAGCGCGGCGTCGACGGTGCGCGGGTCGCTCGCGGCGCTGAGCCCCGTGCAGGTGGCCGTGATGCGCACGCCCTTGTCGCCGTAGGGCGACGCGCGGCCGGTGCAGCTTGCGGTGGTGGCGAAGTCGACGGCGCCGAGGGTGAAGGTGGCCGCCGTGGGGCTCGTGGTGTTGCCCTCGACGGCGGTGACCACCACGCGGCGCAGGCCCGTGGTGGCCGCGGCGTTGGCGGCCGAGAGGTCGACCGTCCAGCGGGTGCCGACGCGGGCGCAGGTGCCGAAGAAGCCGCGGCCCACGCCGGGAGGAGGGTCGATGAAGGTGTCGGCCGGGAGGTTGAAGCCCGTGGGTCCGTCGGGCTGACCCGACTGATGCACGGTGAGTGAAACGATGCCCTCGGCGCGGAGACCGTCGGGGTCTGCACAGCCCGTGGCGAGGGCTCCGAGGGTCACGATCAGGGTCACGGTCGTAGCGAGTCGGTTCATGTCAGCACCTGTTCGGCCACGCGTACGCACGGGCCGTTCCAAGGGGGCAATCATCCCACGGAATGCATTCCCCGTGCACGATGCCCTGCCATCGTTCGCACCTCGGCCGTAACCTCGGGTTGACACTCTTACGGAGCGCGCGACCCCCATGCACACCCCCTGGGACGGCATCACGAACGACCCGTTGTTTCTCTGGCTGGGCCTCGGCGGTCAGCTCGTGAGCGTCGGGGCCTTCGCGCTCTTCGCCTCCGTGCTCACCTTTCTCGCGTGGCGCGACCCGCCGTGGCTGCGCCCGTTTCGCATTCAGTCACGGCGCCCGCGCGCGCAGTCGCTGGTGCTGCCCTCCATCGGTCGGTGGGCGGTCAACAACGCGGCGATGTTCGTGGTGCTCCTCGCCGTGTGGCCGTGGCTGCGCCCCGCGCGCGTGCACTTCGGCGCGCTGCCGCCGTGGTGGTTCATGGCGTGGCAGCTCTTCGTGTTCGCCGCCCTCGACGACTTTCTCTTCTACTGGATGCACCGCGCCCTTCACACGAAGTGGCTCTTCAAGAACATCCACGGCATTCACCACCGCATTCTCACGCCGTGGGCCGTCACCGGGCACTACATGCACCCCGTCGAGTATGTGGCCACGGGGCTCCTCATGCTGGTAGGCCCGGTGGTGCTCGGCGCGCACGTGGCCACGGTGTTTCTGTGGATCGCCTTTCGCCAGTGGGAGGCCGCCGAGGGGCACTCGGGCTACGACCTCCCGTGGTCGCCCGCGAAGCTCTTTCCCGGCGGCAACGGCGCCGTGCACCATGACCTTCACCACGCGAAGATCCACGGCAACTTCGCCGGGTACTTTCCCCACTGTGACCGCTGGTTTGGCACCATGATCGAAGACGACAGGAGCGCGCGATGAGCGAGACCGTGGTGATCGCCAACCCCGCCGCGGCGGCGGGGCGCGTAGGCCGTACCCGTGAGCTGCTGCAAGCGCAGATCACCGAGGCGCTGGGGCCCTGTCGCTTCGTCGAGACCGAGCGCGCGGGCCACGCGACGACCCTCGCGCGCGACGCGGCGGAGAAGGGCGTGTCGCGGGTGCTCTCGCTCGGCGGCGACGGCACGCACCACGAGGTGGTCAACGGGCTCATGGAGCACCGCAACGGCCCGCGCGTCGCCTTCGGCGTGCTGCCCGCGGGCACCGGCGGCGACCTGCGCCGCACCCTCGGCGTGATGACCCTCGAAGACGCCCTCAAGGCCATCAAAGATCGCCCCGTGCGCTCCGTCGACGTGGGCCACGCGCGCTTCACCGACGACGCCGGCGAGGAGCAGTCGCGGTGGTTCGTGAACCTCGCCTCGTGCGGCATGAGCGGCCTCGTCGACCGCATCGTAAACACGTCGAGCAAGCGCCTCGGCGGCGCGGCGTCGTTCTACCTCGGCACGCTGCGCGCGATGGCGCAGTATCGGCCCGCGCGGGTGAGCATCAAGGCCGACGGGCGCGACCTCGGCGTGCACACCATCTCGCTCGTGGTGGTGGGCAACGGGCAGTACGCGGGCGGCGGCATGCGCTTCTGCCCCGAGGCGCAGATCGACGACGGCGTGTTCGACCTGGTGGTGGTGCCCGACGCGGGCGTGGTGCGCTCGGTGCTGCGCACGCCGCGGCTCTACGACGGCACCATCGCGAAGGTGCCCGGCGTGGTGACGGCGCGCGTGCGCGAGGTGATCGTCGAGATGATCGAGCGCACCGCGTGGCTCGACCTCGACGGCGAGGCGCCGGGCAGGGGGCCCGTGACGTTCCGCGTGTACGCCGGGCGCCTGCGGCTCGCGGGCGCGCCGACGTAGCGACGCATGCGCGCTGGCAGAGCCCACTGACGTCATTCGCTCCCGCGGGTTGGAAACCCTGATCCTTCCCGGAATTCTCGTCGGGCGCAGGTCGAGGGGACACGGCGGTGGGATCGCGATTGCGACGCCCCGC
>CAISKJ010000318.1 GCA_903885885.1 uncultured delta proteobacterium | reverse complement strand
CAGGCCGTCGCCCTCCAGCGCGTGGACGCTCACGGCGCGGACCCGCGACGGCTCACCACAACGCCAGCGTGTCGCGCGCGAATCGTCACGGCGCGCACCGTCGCCCGCTTTCGACGCAGCGTCAACGTCGAGAGAACGCGCGGGTGAGGCGCCGCGCCACGGCGACCGCGCGAGGCTGGTGTGCCCATTCTCCACCGCTCCGGTGGCGACGCGCGGAGGCGCGGGGCGCGGCGCACGGCAAACGTCTTGATCGCGCGACATCGGCGCGCGCCGCGCGGCGGAGGGCGGGCTCATGGCACACGCGCTGCACATCGGAGGGCAGCGCGGCGGAGGGAGCGCGAGCGGGCCACCAGCACCTACGGGCCCGTCGCTCACCTCGGCTGCCGGAGTGCTCCATGAAGATCTGTCATTTGATTGTGGCTCTGAGCGTCGCGGGTTCCGCGACCTCGATCACGTCGCTCTCCTTCGCGCAGAACGCAGCGGGCTCGGCGCAGGGGCAGGTCACCCTCGGCAACGGAAGCCCCGCGCAGGCCCTTCCCCCCTCGCGCTCGGACCACGACGCGCAGCCCATGGTGGCGGCGCCGTCGATCCCCGCCGAGGGCGTGGTGCAGCAGGCGGGCGTGGGCGGCACGACGGCCTACGGGCGCGCGGGCGTGCTCGAGGTGGGCGGCTCGGCGGGCCTCTCGGTCGCGGGCGACCTCCTCGCGCTGCGCATCGCCCCCACCCTCGGCTGGTTCTTCATGAACAACGTGGAGATCTCGGGCATCGTGAGCCTCAACTACGCCCGCACGTCGAGCAACGGGCAGACCACGCACGCCACCTCGCTCAACGTCCTCGTCGAGCCGAGCGTGCACCTGCCCCTCAGCCGCACGTTCTTTCTCTTCGGCGGCCTCGGGCTCGGCCTGGCCTACGCCGACGGCCCCGGCGCGGGCTTCGCGCTCGCCCCGCGCCTCGGCGCCAACCTGATGGTCGGCCGCTCGGGCGTGTTCACCCCCGCGGTCACCTTCGTCTACTCGACCTCGGGCGCCGTCGAGACCGCGCAGGGGACGCTCCTCACCGCGAGCACCTCCTTCGGCATCAACCTCGGATACACCGTGATGTGGTGAGCCTCCGCGCCTCGCGCCCCACCGCACCCACCGACCGCCGCGGCGGTCACCACAAGGCACACATCTCTATGGGCGACAACGGACTCGTAGCGGGGCGCGTCCGCGCCCTCGCGATGCTCGGCAACCACCTGCCCCGCCACTGCGGCATCGCGACCTTCACCACGGACCTCAGCGACGCCATCGCCCGCGAGGCGCCGGCGCTCGACAGCTTCGTGGTGGCCATGAACGACCCCGGCGCCCACCACGCCTACCCCCCGCGCGTGCGCTTCGAAGTGCCCGACGGCGACCGCGAGGCCTACGCCCAGACCGCCGAGGCGCTCAACGCCAGCGGCGCCGACGTCGTGTCGCTCCAGCACGAGTACGGCATCTTCGGCGGCGCGGCGGGGGCCTACGTGCTCGCCCTCCTGCGCGCGCTCCGCATGCCCGTGGTCACCACGCTCCACACCATACTCGCCGAGCCCAACGCGCAGCAGCGCGAGGTGCTCGAGACCCTCATCGGCCTCTCCGAGCGCGTCGTCGTGATGAGCCGCGACGGCGAGGCCCTCCTGCGCGCGGTGCACGGCGTCGACGCGGCGAAGATCGACGTGATCCCCCACGGCATCCCGACGGTGCCGCCGCGGCCCGCGCGCGCCCTCGACGGCCGCGCGGTGATCCTCACCTTCGGGCTCCTGTCGCCCGACAAGGGCATCGAGCACGTGATCGACGCGATGCCCGCCATTCTCGCGCGGCACCCGCGCACCGAGTACATCGTGCTCGGGGCCACGCACCCGCACGTGAAGCAGCACCACGGCGAGGCCTACCGTCTCATGCTGCAGGCGCGCGCGGCGCGGCTCGGCGTCGACGGCAGCGTGATCTTTCACAACCGCTTCGTGAGCCACGACGAGCTCGTCGACTTTCTCGGCGACGCCGACCTCTACGTGACCCCCTACCTGAAAGAGGAGCAGAGCACCTCGGGCACGCTCGCCTACGCCGTGGGCAGCGGCAAGGCCGTGATCTCGACGCCCTACCGCTACGCGCGCGAGCTCCTCGCCGAGGGCCGCGGCGTGCTCGTGCCCTGCCGCGACGCCGACGCCATCGCGCGCGCCGCCATCGCGCTCCTCGACCACCCCGCGCAGCGCGCCGCGATCGAGCTGCGGGCGGCGGAGTTCGGCCGCGCGATGGCCTGGCCCCTCGTGGCGCGCGCGTACCTCGCGAGCTTCGAACGGGCCCGCGAGTCCTTCGATGCGCGGCGCCGCGCGAGCCTCGCGGCGCGCACCCTCGCCCGCCGCCGCCCCGCGATGCCCGACGTCGACCTCTCGCACCTGCGCGCCATGACCGACGACACGGGCCTGCTGCAGCACGCGACCTTCGACGTGCCCAGCTACCGCGACGGCTACTGCATCGACGACAACGCCCGCGCCCTGCTGCTCATGACCCACGTCGAGGAGTCGGGCGCCGAGACCTCGCGCGTCGTGCGCGCCCTCACCGCGCGCTACCTCGCGTTCATGAGCTACGCCTTCGATCCGACCAGCGGTCGGTTTCGCAACTTTCTCTCGTACGCGCGCCAGTGGCGCGACGAGCCCGGCTCCGACGACAGCCACGGCCGCGCGCTCTGGGCCCTCGGCGTCGTCGTGGGGCGCAGCGCCGACTCGCGGCGGCGGGCGCTGGCCATGCGGCTCTTCCACGACGCGCTCCCCGCGGTGGCGGGGCTCACGAGCCCGCGCGCGTGGGCGTACACCCTCCTCGGCCTCGACGAGTACCTCGGCGCCCACGATGGCGAGCGCGGCGTCGAGGCCCTGCGCGACGCGCTCGTGCACAGGCTCGTCGAGCGCTACGACCACTCGCGCCGCCCCGACTGGCCCTGGTTCGAAGACCGACTCACGTACTGCAACGCGCGGCTCCCGCAGGCGCTCATGGTGGCCGCTGCGCGCACCGGCGACGCGGCCGTGGCGGCCGTCGCCGAGCGCTCGCTCGCGTGGCT
>CAISKJ010000317.1 GCA_903885885.1 uncultured delta proteobacterium | reverse complement strand
GGCGCCGACCCCGGCCGCCGCGAGATCAACTACCGCATGGGCTTCGCGGCCGACGCGCCCTGCGACATGGGCGGCACGTGCGTCGAGGGCGGCGTGACGGGCGAGGCCGCCGCCGCGGCGATGGGCAGCGCGGGCGGCGCCGAGGCCCTCCGCGTGGCGCCCGCGGCCGACGCGAGCGAATCGGGCCTGCAGTGCAGCGTAGAGCGCGCGACGACGCGCGGCGGCAACGCGGGGCTCGTGCTCGTAGGCGTCGCGCTGGCGGCGCTCATCGCGCGCCGCCGTCGCTGAGTCTGTCGGTTCAGCCGCGCCACGCGGCGCGCGCGAAGAGCACCCACCCCAAGAGAAACCCCAGGCCCCCGATGGGCGTGACGGCACCGAGCTTCGTCACGCCCGTGAGGGCCATCACGTAGAGGCTCCCCGAGAAGACGGCGATGCCCGCGAGCATCGACCAGCCCGCCGCGTCGGCGCCGCCCTTCTGCGTCGCGAGCGAGGCCACCGCGAGGAGGCCCAGCGCGTGATACATCTGGTAGCGGGCGGCGGTCTCCCAGTTGCGGAGCATGTGCTCCGTGAGCCGCGCGCGGAGGCCGTGCGCGCCGAAGGCGCCCATCGCGACGGAGAGGAACGCGTTCGCCGCGCCCAGCACGAACCAGAGCTTGCTCATAGGGGATTTGGGGGAGAGGTGTAGGGCGCGCTCAGGCGTCGCGGTAGATCGAGATCACGTCGCTGAGGAGCTTGAGCGCCTCGGGGCGCGGACGCTGAAACGCGTTGCGGCCCATGATGGCGCCGAAGCCGCCGCCGGCGGCGATCTCGCGCACCTCGGCGAGCACCTCGTCGGTGCCCTTCGCCTCGCCGCCCGAGAAGATCACCACGCGCTTGCCGTTGAACGCGCTCTGCACCACGTGGCGAATGCGCTCGGAGAGGGTCGCCGTGGGGATCTGATACTTCTCGAAGACCTTGCGGGCCTCCACCTGCTCCACGTGGTTCTTCGGCGGCTTCACCTTGATGATGTGGGCGCCGAGCTGGGCCGAGATCTGCGCGGCGTAGGCCACGATGTCGATGGCCGTCTCGCCGTCTTTCGAAATGCCCTCGCCGCGGGGGTAGGCCCAGAGCACCACCGCGAGGCCCTTGCGCTTGGCCTCGAGGGTGATCTCGCGAAAGTCCTGGTACTGCTCGTTGCGGGCCGCCGAGCCGGGGTAGATCGTGTAGCCCACGGCGGTGCAGCCGAGGCGCAGCGCGTCTTCGACGGTGCTCGTAATGGCCGAGCAGGGCGCGTGGCCCTTCGAAAGCGTGTCGCTGTTGTTCAGCTTGAGAATGAGCGGAATCTCGCCCGCATAGCGGTCGGCCACGGCCTCGATGAAGCCGAGCGGCGCCGCGTAGGCGTTGCACCCTGCGTCGACCGCGAGCTGCACGTGGTAGTCGGGGTCGTAGCCGCCCGCGTTGGGCGCGAAGGAGCGCGCAGGGCCGTGCTCGAAGCCCTGATCGACGGGCAGAATCACGAGCTTGCCGGTGCCCGCGAGGGCGCCGTGATTGAGCAGGCGCGCGAGGCTCGCGCGGGTGCCGGGGTTGTCGCTGCCGTACCACGAGAGAATCTGTCGGACGCGGTCGCTGAGTGCCATGCAACTCTCCAATCTATGCGCAGGTGCGTAGGGCCGAACGAGCGGCGCGGACGGTACCCGATGCGCGCGACATTTCGCAACGCGACTGTCACACCGCGCGCCCTTACGCACGGCGGTCGCACGCGACAAAAACGTGCGAGAAACGATTGCGCGGCGGGTGGCTTTGCGGTGACATAAGCACCCCTGACGACGCATTCACCAGTGAGGAGAGAGACGCGATGAGCTACCGCGATCCGAACGAAGCCCTGAGGGCCGAGAACGAGAGCCTCCAGCAGCAACTCAAGGATGCGAACGAAGCGCTCGACGGCCTGCGCGCGCGCGCCGGTGCGAGCGCCGACGGCGAGGGCGAGCGCCAGCGCCTCGCGTTCGGCATGCGCTGCCTCGGCGGCGTGGCCCTCATGCTGCCCTTCCTGCTCATGACCGCGATGTGCGAGCGCCGCTTCACGCCGCGCTATCACCACGCCCCGGCCCTCATGGCCGTGCGCTACGACGCCGCCCCGAGCGTCGCGTCGGCGGTCAACGTCCCGCGCCCCTACGTGGCCCACGGCTGCCAGGGTCGCATGGCGCCGTCGCCGGGCTTCGAGGGCTTCACCCGCTCCATCGAGCGCTCGGCGCGCGTCACCCAGGCCGACAACCTCCCGGGCATCACCGCGGGCACGCCCTGCACGGTGCGCGTGGTGCCCGTCTCGATGCAAGACTTCAACTGCCACGTCGAGGTGGTCTGCAACGGCGAGACGCTCTACGGCTCGCTCCCCACGGGCTACGCCCACTGCGACGTCGACCGCGCCTCGGTGCTCCACGCGACCGACTCCGACGTCACCGTGGCCGACGGCGACCCCGCCGTGCACGTCGACCTCACGTCGTACCGCGCGGTGGTCACCGACACCCGCGACGGCGTCACCACGCGCGCCCTCCTCGCGCTCGACGCGCCGCCCTCGCTCGACTGACCCATACCCCCCGCTACCGCACCCCGTTCAACGTCCAGTCGTAGGGCTCGTAGCTGAGCGTGCACGCGCCCCCGTCGGCGCCGCACGCCGCCTCGATGCGGGCGCGCAGCGCCGTCGGCGCGAAGGTGTGCACGAAGCCCAGCGGGCCCGTCACCGTCGACGCCGGGTGACCCGGCACGCGCGCGGCAAAGTCGTCGCGAAACCACTCGAAGAGCTGCACCACGCGCACGGTGTCGGTGCGCTCGTCGACGGTCACCCGATCGCCCGCGAAGTAGCGCCGCACCTGCTCATCGAGCTGCACCTCGACGCGCTCGGCGCTGTACGCCCCGGCCCGCAGCGGAGGGCACGAGCGCGCCGCGCAGTTGAGGGCGAAGTGCACGCGCGCGTCGTGAAACACCGGGCGCACCTCGCGGTTCTCGATGTCGTCGAGGCTCACCTCGCGGCCGTCGATGCGCCACCGACGACCGCGAAAGAAGCCGTTGTCGGGCAGGTACGTGAGCACGTTGCGCATCGAGGCCGGCGCCTCGGCCACGCCGCGCAGCACCGTGGCGTTGTAGGCGTTGAGCCAGTAGGCCTTGCGCGCGCTCGCGGTGCGAAACAGCTCGGGCGTCGCGCGGGGGCCGTGCGTGGCGAGCCAGTCGTGCGCGGCGCGAAGCTCGGCGAGGCGCGCGCGCACGGCGCCGTAGTCGACGCCCGCGGGGCGCACCACGGCGCGGAGGAGCGCGTCGAGGCCCGCCCACGGGTCGGCGCTGGCGGCGGGG
>CAISKJ010000316.1 GCA_903885885.1 uncultured delta proteobacterium | reverse complement strand
TCGCGGGCTTCGCGGCCGCGAGCGCGAGCGCCCCGGCGAGCAGCCCTGCGGAGTAGGCCCGGCGCCGTCGCGGCGCGCGCGCGTCGATCACGGCGGCTCTCATTCGACGACCCTCACGTCGGTGACGCGCTCCGCCCCCATGTAGGGCACGTACGTTCCGTCCCTGGTGGTGAGGGCCGCCGCCCCGCCGGCGAAGTACAACCCACCAGTGTCTGCGAGGCGCCGTGCGCTCAAGAGCATGTCGTCCTGCGGGGGCGCCATCCCGGGGGTGCCCGGAACGGCGCTCACGTCGATGTCTCCCGGCGAGGCGAAGTAGGGCGCGAGGCTCCCGTTGAAGACGAGCGGGACCAGCGAGGGGGGGCCCGTCGTCGCGCCGCGCCCGCCCGCGAGGTTGATGCGCGTGTACGGGAAGGGCGCCGCATCGCCGACGCGTTTCACGCGCACGATGTCGTCGACGCCGTCGCCGTTGAAGTCGCCGACGGCGAGCGAGCCCAGGTAGCATTCCGACGAGCGCATCGTCGTCGTCGTGCGCGTGAGGGTGAACGCGCCGACCAGCCCCGCCGCGGCGTCGCCGAAGAGGGTCGTGAAGACGCTGGTTCGCGCCGCGCCGTCGGTGCGCATCCCGGTGAGGTAGGCGATGTCCGAGCGGCCGTCGGCGTTGAAGTCGCCCGCGGCGAGCGCGGTGACCTCGGCGCCGTCGGTGTCGAGCGCGATGTTGAAGCGCTCGGCCGCTGCGCGCGCCGTCAGCGAGCGGGGGCCGCCGAAGAACACCCGCACGCCGCGGCCCGTGCGCAGGGTGACGGCGAGGTCGTGGTAGCCGTCGCCGTCGAAGTCGGCGCCGCCGCCGACGATGTCGTCGCCCCACACCTCGCCCATGGGGGCGGCGAGCACCTCGACGCGCGCGTCGCTCACGCCGTCGGGGCCGCCGTAGTACACGCGCACCGTCGACTGCGCGGACGCCGTGGTGACCACGCTCACCGCCACGTCGGCGTAGCCGTCGCGGTTGAGGTCGCCCACGATGCGCGCGCGGCGCACCGAGGCGCCCGCCGGGAGCGTGAACGGCACCGCCGTCGTACGAAGGCTCGCGTCGTTGACGAAGAGCCGCGGCGCGCCGCTGAAGGCCCAGAGGAAATCGCTGGTGCCGTCGCCGGTCACGTCGCCCGCCGCGGAGGCCGCATCTTCGCCGGTGGTGCACCCGGCGCAGGGCACGGCCGCGTGCACCAGTTCGGTGTAGGTTGCGGGGAGGTCGGCGCCCGACGCGAAGGAGAACAGCGTGGGCACCGTGCCCATGATGCCGAGCGCGGCGAGGTCGGCGCGGCCGTCGCCGTTTACATCGGTCTGCGCGCGGTAGCTCGTGTCGGTGCCGAGCGATGCGGAGGGCGTACGAAAGTACCAGACGGGGCTCGCGGGCCCGATCTGCGCACCCGACGCATCGACGGGCACGACGCGCCAGAACACCCGGGCGTTCGCCCAGACGTCGGGCCACACCAGAGACGTGTCACCGGTTGGAAGCGCTCTGGAGATCCCCAGCATCTGCGCGCAGTTGCGGTCTGCGCAGAGGTCGACGCGCACGCGCGCGGCGCTGCCGAGCTGCCAGCGCAGCGTGGGTCGCAGCGTGGTGATGCGCCCCAGCGACATGGGCGCCACGAGGCGCGGCGGGACGAAGGGCGCGTCGGCCGAGGCCTGCGCGTCGGTCGCGGCGTCGGTCGCGGCGTCGGTCGCTACGAAGGGGAGCTTCTTGCCGCCGTCGAGCTCGCCGCCGCCAGCCTGCCCCGTCACGTCGGTGAGCCGCTGCGGAATCACCTCGTCGGAGACGCACACGCGCGCGTCGCCGCGGCACGTGGTGCCCGGCGGGCATTCGAGCCCGCGGCAGATGTTGGGGAGGTACAGGGGCAGGCGGAGCGATCGATCGGCGAGGAAGCCCGAGAGGGCGCTGCGCTGCACGAGCGTCTCGCTGCGCGAGTTGAGCGCGCGCGCGATGATGCGCACCCGCCGCGAGAGGTCGCCGCCGGCGGGCACGACGCCGAACGACAGCGGCAGCCGCACGGGGCCCGTGGGCACCAGTTCGAAGGAGCTGAAGCCGCGCCGCACGCCGTCCGGGGTTTGCGCCTCGATCTGGATGCTGCGCAGGTCGTCAGCGTCCGTGAGGTTGGTGTCGACGACGACCACGAGCTGTGTGCTCGGCACCTCGCGGCACGCCAGAACGATGCACGAGAGGGCGAGCGGGGGAATCCTCGAGCGAAACAGTTTCATCGTTTTCTCGGCGCGATGAGAGGGGCCGCGGCTTCACCAGTTCATGACGCGAACGCGCGCTGCGGGCGCAGGCGGGGGCGGCGCAGGCGGGGGCGCAGGCGGGGGCGTTGCTTCGTCCAGGCGCGCGCGGACGCGCCCCGACGCGGCGCTCGCAGCGCGGCCCGCGCGCGGCACCAGCCGCGGCACGGCGACGC
>CAISKJ010000315.1 GCA_903885885.1 uncultured delta proteobacterium | reverse complement strand
GGGCGATCGCCGCGGCGGGGGCGAAGGTCCGAGCGAAGTGCATGGGCGTTGGAGGCGATAGTGCGTGAGATACGCCGCGCGCGCCAAGGGGAAGCGCGCGCTCAGTCACGGTAGGAGACCGCGCGAAACGACGTGCCGCTAGACGTATTCGTCGGAATTCGAATTCGTCTCGGGCGCGGCCTCGGCGCCACCCTCCTCGGGCGGCACGAGCGACGGAGAGCCCTCGACGGTGCCCTCCGCAGCGCCTTCTGCGCCCGTGTCGGCCTCGGACTCGGCGAGGGGCTCGACGCTCACGACGTGCTCACCCTCATCGAGCTCCATGATCTTCACGCCCTGCGAGTTGCGACCCTCGGTCCTGCGAATCTCGCTCACCTTGGTGCGAATGATCTGCCCGCGGTCGGTGATCACCATGATCTCGTCGGAGCCCACGACGAGGTCCACATCGACCACGTCGCCGTTTCGCTCGCTCGTCTCGATGGCGATAACGCCGATGCCACCGCGGTTCTGCAGGCGGTAGGCGCTCACCTTGGTGCGTTTGCCGTAGCCGTTGGCGCACACCGCGAGCACCTCCTGCTTGTCGGCGTCGCGGATCACGTCCATCGACACGACGCTGTCGCCCTCGCGCAGCTCGATGCCTCGCACGCCCTGCGAGTTGCGGCCCACCTGACGGATGTCCGACACCTTGAAGCGAATGCTCATGCCCTTGGCGGTGCCGAGCATCACCTCCTGCTCGGGGCTCTCCGTCACCACCGCCCGCAGGAGCGTATCGCCATCTTCGATCGCTACAGCGATGATGCCCGTCGCGCGGATGTTGGCGTAGGCCTTGAGTTCGGTGCGCTTCACCACGCCCTTGGCCGTGGCCGTGACGAGGTCCATCCCGTCGCGGAACTCTTCGACCGGAACGACGGCAGCGAGCTTCTCGCCCGCAGCGAGGCCCACGAAGTTCACGATGCTGCGGCCCTTCGAGGTGCGCGCCCCCTCGGGGATCTCGTACACCTTCTTGAGGTAGGCCTTGCCCTGGTCGGTGAAGAACAGGACATGGTCGTGCGTGCTTGCCGTGAAGAAGCGGTTGATGAAGTCCTCGTCGCGGGCCTCCATCCCGATCTTGCCGCGGCCGCCACGACGCTGGGCGCGGTAGTCGGCGAGGGCGGTGCGCTTGATGAAGTTCTGGTGCGAGCAGGTGACCACCACGTCGTGCTCGGCGATGAGGTCTTCGATGGAGATCTCGCCCTCCGACGCGACGATCTCGGTGCGGCGCGCGTCGGCGTAGCGGCCGCGCACCTCCTGGAGCTCTCCCTTGATCACGGTGAGCAGCACGGCCTCGCTCCCGAGGATGGAGCGCAGGCGCGCGATGGTGTCGCTGAGCTCGCCGTACTCGGCCGCGAGGCGCTCGCGCTCGAGGCCCGTGAGCCGCGCGAGGCGCATGTCGAGAATGGCCTTCGCCTGGCGCTCGCTGAGCCGATAGTCGGGCACCTTGGAGGCTTCGAGAATCTCCTCTTCGGGCCGCCCTGCCCTTCGCACGAAATCTTCGAGGCCCTTGAGCGGCAGCGCCATGAGGCGCGTGCGCGCCGTGTCGACATCGGGGCTCTCGCGGATCGTCTGGATGACCCGGTCGATCTCCGTGGTGGCCATGCCGAGGCCGAGCACGATCTCGCGCTGCCCTTCGGCCTGGCGGAGCTCGTAGCGCGTGCGGCGCGTGACCACGTCGCGGCGGTGCTCGATGAACACGCGCAGCGCGGCGTCGAGGGTGAGCATGCGCGGCTGCGCGCCCACGATGGCGAGCGTGTTGACCCCGAAGGTCTCCTGCAGCTGCGTGTTCTTGTAGAGGTTGTTGAGC
>CAISKJ010000314.1 GCA_903885885.1 uncultured delta proteobacterium | reverse complement strand
GGACCGCCACCGCGCCGCCGCGTCGGAGCGCCACGTACACGCGCCCATCGTCGCCCTCGACGGAGCGCCCCGGCTCGTCGCCGCGCGTGAGCAGAACGGGCCGCGTGGCGACGGCGCCGGTGAGGTCGCTCACCCACACCGCGTCGTGGTCGGGGTCGCTCGCGACGGCCGTACGATCATCGCGCAGGATCGTGAGCGTGCCGCCCGCGATGGGCGGCGGCGGGTTCGGCGCCGCGCGCTCGACGAGGGTGGGCGGGCGCACGCTGCGGAGCGGCGTCGGCGGCGCTTCGACGGCGCCGGGCGCCTCGAGCGAAGGTGTCGCGCCGCGGTCTTCGGCGCCGCGCTGCCCCGGCGGACGATCGGCCCTGCTGCACGCAGCCATCACCAGAACGAAGCCCACGTACGAACGGCCGAGCTGCATGGGCGTCGTCGCCTCCTTGTGCGGCGCGACCATCGCTCAGAGCTCCAGGATTTGTCTACGAAGCGACCGTTGTTTCCGCCCTTCTCGGCCACATGTGGCGGGTTTCGGCAGTGGGCCAAGAAGTCGCGACGATGCGCGAGCACGCTTGACGCGTGCGCGCGGTGCCCGTAGGCGTGTCGGCGCTATCGCAACCCTCGGCGGGCGCGCGGCGGCGGCGGTGTGAATGCGCACACTCCGCCGCGGCAACGAGGGCCAAGACAGAGACCCTACGCGAGATGTGCGGAATCGCCGGAATCTTCAACTACGCCGACCCTGAGCGCGCCGTCGATCGCGCCACGCTCACGCGCATGACGCGCGCCCTCGCGCACCGCGGGCCCGACGGCGAAGGCTTCTTCGTCGAGGGCGCCATCGGGCTCGGGCACCGGCGCCTCGCCATCGTCGACCTGTCGCCCTCGGGCGCGCAGCCCATGAGCACCCCCGACGGCTCGCACTGGATCGCCTACAACGGCGAGTTCTACAACCACGGGGGCTTTCGCGACGCGCTCGCCGCGAAGGGGGTCGCGTTCCGCGGCAGCTCCGACACCGAGACGCTCTTGCACCTCATGGCCACGCGCGGCGTCGACGCGCTCGCCGAGGTCGCGGGCATCTTCGGTTTTGCACTGTGGGAGCGCGACGCGCGGCGCCTCACGCTCGCGCGCGACCCGCTCGGCGTGAAGCAGGTGTACGTGCACGACGACGGTCAGCGCATCGTCTTCGCGAGCGAGATCAAGGCGCTCTACGCGTGCCCCGACGTGCCCCGCGAGGTCGACCCCGAGGCCGTCAACGAGTACCTGCACGTGCACACTCCGCTCTTCGAGCGAACGTTTCTCAAGCACGTGAAGCAGCTGCGGGCGGGCGAGTTTCTGCGCGTCTCGGGCGGCGGTCGCACGCATCGTCGCTACTGGGAGGTGACCGACTTCGCGCCCCGCGGCGGCTCCCCCGACGAGAACGTGCGCGACCTCCGCGACGCGCTCCAGCGCGTGGTGGGCGAGCAGCTCATGAGCGATGTTCCCGTGGGGAGCTTCTTCTCCGGCGGCATCGACTCGACCGCGGTGGCCTCCATGGCGACGCGCGCCGGGCTCCGTCCGCGGTGCTTCGGCGTGCACTTCACGGGGCAGGGCGTCATCGACGAGCGGCCCTATCAAGAGGCCGCGGCGAAGGCCCTCGGCCTCGACCTCGAGCTCATCACCCTCGACGGGAGCTCCTTTCCGCAAGACATGGAGCGCCTGCTCTACACGCAAGATCAGCCCGTGATCGGCGCGGCCATGCTCCCGATGGACGCCGTCGCGAAGCTCGCCGCGCAGAAGGTCAAGGTCTGCGTCGGCGGCCAGGCGGCCGACGAGGTGTTCGGCGGATACGCGCGCTACGCCCTCGCGCACCCGATGAAGGTCGCCTCGCAGTGGGTGCGCGGCGTGCCCGCCACCGTGGCCCGTCGCCTCGCGCGCGGCGCTTCGAACGCGCCCTCAACGGGCCATACCGCGCGCGTCGGCGGCAACGTGTGGAAGCAGTTCGCCGAGCCCGCCACGCTCCTTCGCATCGCCCGCAACCTGCGCACGGGCCTCGACGGCGTGACCGACTGGCGCGAGCGCTACTTCAACAACTTCGCCAAGGTGCCCGAGCGCGCGTGGCAGGGCGTGTTCTCGCGCGACGCGATGGTCTCGCGCGACGCCGTGCGCGCGGTGTTTCGCGACACCGTCGACCGATCGCCGGCGACCGACCCCGCCGACAAGGTGATGCACTGGGACTCGCAGACGTACCTCACCGGCCTCTTTCAGCAAGACGATCGCATGAGCATGGCGCACTCCCTCGAGTCGCGCGTACCGATGGCCGACCCTCGCATCGTGCGCTTCGCGTTTCGCTCGGGCTTCGACCTCAAGTTTCGCGACGGCGCTTCGAAGTGGATCCTGCGTCAGGCGGTGGCCGACGTGATCCCCGCCGAGGTGCTCAACCGTCGCAAGGTCGGCTTCGACACGCCCGCCGTACGCTGGATGCAGGGCCCCCACCGTGACTGGGTGCGCGACACCCTCACGTCGACGGCCGCCCGCAACCGCGGCTTCTGGAACGTGCCCGCCCTCACGCAGTGGCTCGACCGCCCGAGCGACCCGCTCTGGTTCGACGTGGTGTGGAAGGCGCTCTGCATCGAGGTGTGGGCCACCGTCGCGCTCGACGGCCGCTGGCGCGCGCACAGCACACTCGACGCGCCGGCGCCCGAGGCGCGCGAGGGCTGATTCATGGGCCTCCGTGACACCGTGCAAGAGCTCCGTGAGCTCGGCCTCTCGGGCACCCTCTTCCGTGTGCGCCACGAGCTTCGCATGCGCACGCGAGCCACCGAACGGCTCGAGCGGCCCATCCCGGCGATGCCGCCGCGTCGCGACGCGCGATGGCTCGACGCGATGCCCTTCGGCGACCCCGCCGCGGT
>CAISKJ010000313.1 GCA_903885885.1 uncultured delta proteobacterium | reverse complement strand
GGCGGCGTCGCCCGTGCGCTGCGCGGCGTCGCGCGCGACGGGGCGGCACGCGCCGAGCGAGGCCGCGAGGAGCATGCGCGCGAGGCGGTGGTCACCGCGGGTGGGAGCGCCCGACATCACGGCGCGGGATCATGCGCACGGCGCGTCGCGCGGGGCAACGCGACGTTGTTTCCTGCGAGGGCGGCGCTGCCCGTTGGGAGGTGTAGTTTTTTGCGACGGGGGTCGCGCTCCCGTGGTGATCCCTCCCGCGAACGATGGTACGGAAGAGCACGATGTCTGGCGACCCCCCCTCCAAGAAGGAACAGCTCCTCAAACTCCTCGACCGGGGGAGCGTGTTCGTGCACCTCGACCCGCGCCGCGACGGCGTGACGGTGCCCGACTGGTTCGGTCACAAGCCGCAGCTCGTGCTCCAGCTCGGTCGCAACTTCGCGATCCCCATTCCCGACCTCGAGGTCGACGACGAGGGCGTGCGCTGCACGCTCTCTTTCAACCGCTCGCCCTTCCATTGCACCCTCCCGTGGACGGCCGTGTACGCCCTCGTGGCCGAGAACGGCGAGGTCACCATGTGGCCCTCCGAGCTGCCCCTCGAGCTCGTGCCCGAGACCGCCGCCGTGCGCCGCAATCAGCCCAGCGCCCGGGGCGCGCGCACGAAGACCCCGCGCCCTCGCATCTCGGTCGTTCCTCCGCCGGGCGAGACGCCCTCCAAGGCCCCGCCGCCGCCGTCGCGTCCCACGTCGCTCCCGCCGCCGCCCCTCATCGAAGAGGTGCCCTCGCCGCAGCCGTCGGCCATCGGGTCGCGCAACGCCCGCGCGAACGAGAGCGGGTCCATTCCGCCGAAGTCGCAGCCGAAGCCCGAGGAGTCCGACGCGCGCAAGCCCGCCCGCGAGCGGCCCCCGTGGCTCCGCCTCGTCAAGTGATCTGAACCCCCGCTCTCCCCTCTCTCTTCGCTCAACCACTCTCTCGCGCGCGGCGGCCGTGTATCGGTCGCCCCCCAATGCGTGGGATCATGCGCGGGTCATCTCCGCGGAGACGGTGAACCCATGCACGTGACCCTCGTTCTCACGCACGAATGCAACCTGGCCTGCTCGTACTGCTACACGGGCGAGAAGTTCCGCAAAGACATGGACTGGGAGACCGCGCGGCGCTCCCTCGACCTCGCGTTCACCGAGCACAAGCCGCGCGTGCCGTGGGCCACCTACGAAGAGACCCCCATCGACGTGGGCTTCTTCGGCGGCGAGCCCCTCATCTGCTGGGACATGCTCGTGCGCGCGTCCGAAGAGGCCCGCGCCCGCGCCGCGCGCGACGGCCGCAAGCTGCGCCTCGCGGTCACCACCAACGGCACCCTGGTGACCCGCGAGCGCGCCGAGAAGCTCCGCGAGCTGGGCGTCGAGGTGACCCTCTCGCTCGACGGCAACCGCGCCGCCCACGAGGCCACGCGCCCGCAGAAGGGCGGCCGCTCGAGCTTCGACGACGTGGTCGCCGGCGCCGAGCACCTGAAGGCCGCCGGCCTCGCGCTCGAGATCATCGCCGTGGTGGCGCCGCAGAACGTGGCGCACCTCGGCGACAGCGTGCGCTTCCTCGTCGAGCTCGGCGCGCGCAACGTGATCCTCAACCCCTGCTTCGAAGAGGCGTGGAGCGACGACGCCCTCGCCCTCTGGGAGAAGGGCATGGCCGACGCCGCGGAGGTCTACGCCGATTGCATGCGCGCCGGGCGCCCCGTGGCGATGCCCACCTTCGACAACAAGCTCCTCGCGGCCGCGAAGGGCGGCCTCGCGTCGTGCGACACGTGCTCGGCGGGCACGCACGAGGTCGCCGTGGCCCCGTCGGGCAACCTCTACCCCTGCGCGCGCATGGTGGGCGAAGACCGCGACCCCAAGCTCGTGATCGGCCACCTCGACGCGGGCGTCGACGAGGTGCGCGTGCGCGCGATGCCGCGCGGCCCCTCCGATCCCGCGTGCGAGCCCTGCGAAGAGAAGTGGCGCTGCGGCGCCTCGTGCGCGTGCGCCAACCTCGCCGAGACGGGCACCACCAACATGCCCGGCGGCACGCAGTGCTGGTACGAGCAGGCGAGCGCGCGCGTGGCCGACGCCGTGGGGCTCAAGCTCCTCGACGAGCGCAACGACACCTTCATCGCGTGGACGTACGGCCGCGTGCAGGCCGCCGCCGACGCCGTGCGCGCGCGCATGGAGCCGTCGGCGACCGCGGAGCCCAAGGGGGTTCGCCGCGTGCGCAAGCTCCCCATCGTGCAGCGCGCCTGAGCGCTACTCGCAGCCGATGCGCGCGCGCCTCATCGGCTCACCTCGGCGCCGAACTGCTGCAGAAACAGCCGCATGAACGCGGTGCGGTCGTGCGCCATCGCGCGCGCCGTGGCCGTGTGCATGCGCCCTTCGATGCCGAGGAGCTTCTTGTAGAAGTGGTCGACGCCCCAGCGCTTGTCGTCGGGCGCGCGGCGCTCGCACAGCGGGTCGTCGGGGTCGTAGAAGGGGCGCTTCATGTCGGAGCACGTGGCGAAGCAGCGCGCGACGCCGATGGCCCCGATGGCGTCGAGGCGGTCGGCGTCTTGGAGCACCTTCGCCTCGAGTGTTTCCGGTGTTACACCGAGCGAGAAGGGGTGCACGCGAATGGCGTAGCAGACGGGCTCGATGCGGCCTTCGGGCCAGTGCACCATGCGCAGCGCCTCGCGCGCGTGCTCGGCGCAGATCTCGCCCGAGCGGTGCGACTCGGGGTGCCCCTTGGGGTGGTTGAACAGCTCGTGCAGGAGCGCCGCGGCGACGGTGATCTCGACGTCGGCCCCCTCGGCGAGGCTGATCGCGCGCGCGTTCGCGGCGACGCGCCCGACGTGGAGCCAGTCGTGGGCGGGGTCGGCCTCGGCGCAGCGCGTCTGCGCGACGTGGCGCAGCACCTCCCATACGTCGTCGGTGTGCATCGCCGCGGCTTCTATCACAGCCCGCGGCGGCGTCGGTCGACGGCGCGCCAGTCGCTCACCGCGTCGCGCGGGTGCACCGGGCCGACGATGCGCGGGAGGGTGAAGGCCGCGTCGAGGTCGGTGGTGCCGCGCGTCTTCACGTAGAGGGTCTTGCGGGCGATGGGGGCGAAGAAGATCCGGAAGGGGAAGAAGTTCTTCACCACCAGGATGTCGGCGCGCCACGGGTCGAGGCCCACCGCGCCGAAGAACGACGGCCGCACCGTGAGCGGCGGCGCGTCGGTGATCACCAGGCTCACGTGGTCGACCTCGAGCACCGCCACGCGGCCGCCGTAGTCGTCGCGCGTCGCGAGGTGCCGCAGCACGCCGTCGACCGCGAGCGGGGCGTGGCGCGCGGGGTCGAGCGTGCCGCCCACCGAGAGCGACACGCGGTCGCCCACGGCGTGCGCGAACAGCGTCTCGATCGCGCTCGGGTCGCGCAGGGGCGCGTAGCAGCGCATCCCCCGGGCGCGCGCGAGGAGCGCCTTGAGGAGCGCGGTGGCGTCGCCCGTGGCGCCCGCGGTGACGACGTCGGAAGCGTCGGAGAGCACCACCGCGCCGAGCCGTCGCGCGAGGTGCGCGCCCCGCGCCTCGTCGATGGCCTCGTCGGGCGACGCGAACGCCGGGGGCTGCGCGTGGCGCACGGCCCAGCAGCGCTCGGCGAGCTCGTCGGCGAGGCGCTCGGCCTGGCTCCTGTCGCCGTCGGTGGTGACCAGCGTCGACCACCCGACCTCGGGCACGTCGAGCCACGGGTGCGCCATGAAGGTGCTCGCCGAGAGCACGTTGCGCTCGCGCTCCATGGCGCGCATGCGCGCGAAGATGGGGCGCATGGGGGAGAGAAAGTCGAGCGTGTTGCCGCCGCCGAGCAGCATCGGCAGCGAGCGCCACGCGGTGACGGGGCGCACCTCGCCGCGGGCCGCGCGAACGAGGAGCTCACCGGCCTTGCGACCCGCGCGCGCGTGATCGCGGTGCGGGTTGGTGTGATAGGCCACGGAGACGTCGGCGGCGCGCACGCGGCGGTCGGTCATGTTGGCGTGGAGGTCGTAGGTGGCCGCGATGGGCACGCGCTCACCGACCACCGCGCGCGCCGCGCGCAGGAGCTCGCCGTCGGGGTCGTCGCAACCATCGGCGCCCATCGCGCCGTGCAGCGAGAGAAAGACCCCGTCGAGGTGGCCGCACGCGCGCAGCTCGTCGACGAGGCGCTCGCGCAGGGCCGCGAAGGTGGCCGTCGAGAGGGGGCCGCCGGGGATGGTCCACGCGCTGAAGAGGGGCACCGCGTCGATGCGGCCGTCGCCGAGGGAGCGCGCGGCGCGCACGAAGCCCGTGAGCTCGGCGGCGCGCAGAAAGCCCGGGGCCTCGTAGCCGAAGCGGCCGCAGGCGCGGGCGAGGGCGGCGCCCTCGACGAGGTGCGTGCGGCGAAAATCGTCGAGGGTGGTGCGCAGCGGCGAGAGGGCGTTGGTCTCCTGCGCGACGCGCGCGTACGCGATGCGCAGGCGCCGCCCGCCGCTCATCGCGCGCCCTTCGATCCGAGGCGCTCGCGCAGGGCCTCGACGCGGTCGAGGGCGCCCATGACGCGGTCGGCGTGGCGGTTCACGAAGGCCATCACGGGGCCGTCGTCCTGGCCGCTCATGGGGTCGGTGTTGGTGCCCGCGGGGCCGTACATGGTCTCCATCACCTTGCCCACGGAGCGCTTGATCATCGCGCGGAAGGGCACCTTGGCCATCATGCCGTACATGGCCGCGTTGCCGCTCGCGCGCAGCTCGGGGTGGGCCCGCGCGTGCTCCACCGCCTCGCGCAGGTCGGTGAGGTAGGTCTCGACGTGGTCGACGTGCTGCGAGGTCACCGTGCAGTGAATCGTCGTGGGCTTCTGCTGCCGGTCGACGTGCCAGCCGCGCTCGCTCAACCGATCGGCGACGGCGTAGAGGTCGACGGAGGCGTCGACGGAGCGGTACGCGAAGATCGACCCCGCCGGCGAGCCCACCACCGCGAGGCCCGGGATGGCGCGAATGCCCGCGATCATGCGCTGCGTGGCCTCCATGGCGAGGCGCGTGTGGTGCAGGTACCCCTCTTCGCCGAGGGCCATCATCGCGGCCCACGCGGCGGCGATGGTGCCGCCGGGGCGCGTGCCGAGGGCCGAGGGCGAGGCGTAGATGCCCCCGGGCCAGTCGGTGGCGACGAAGAACTGGTGCTTGAGGTAGCTCATGTCGCGGTACGTGATGGTCGAGGCGCCCTTCGCGCCGAGCCCGTATTTGTGCAGGTCGGCGGAGATCGACGTGACGCCGGGGACGCGGAAATCAAAGGGCCGGATGGGGTGCCCGAGGCGCTCGACCCACGGGAGCATGAAGCCGCCGATGCACGCGTCGATGTGCAGGGGCAGACCCTTCGCGAGGGCGAGGGCGCCGATGTCTTCGATGGGGTCGAGCACGCCGTGGGGGTACTGCGGCGCCGAGGCGGCGAGCATCACGGTGTTGCGGTTGATGAGCCCGCGCATCGCGTCGAGGTCGACGCGGCCGTCGACGGAGGTGGGCGCGTGGCGCAGCGTGAGGCCGAAGTAGTGCGCGGCCTTGTCGAAGGCGACGTGGATGGTGCGCGGCGCGACGATCTCAGGGCTGCGGATCCAGGGCCACTTCGCGCGGGCGCGCTCGCGGTAGGTCTTGACCGCCATGAGAATCGACTCGGTGCCGCCCGAGGTCATGGTGCCCACGGCCTCGGGGGGGCCGTGGAACATCGAGGCCGTCATCTGCACCACCTCGGCCTCCATGCGCTTGAGCGACTTGAAGGCCATGGGGTTGAGCGCGTTCTCCATGAAGAACTTCTCGTGCGCGTCGATGAGCAACCGCTCGTGCGCCTCGCCCGCGAAGTACACGAGCGAGAAGCACCTGCCGTCGCGCCAGCGGGCGTCGCCCTCGCGGTACGCGTCCATCGTGTCGAGAATGGCGCCGGGCTCGCGGCCGCGCTGGGGGAGGCTCAATCGTGCGTTCATGGCGCCGACCTCATCGCACAGGAGCGCCCCCGCGCAAAGGGGGTGCGCGCCCCCCGCGCCGCGCTGCTACGATCTCGGGTGAGCCCCATGAAACGCTCCCGCAGCCTCGCCCTCGCCGCGGCGCTCGTCGCGCTCCCGCGCGCGGTCCTCGCGCAAGAGGCGCCCATCACGCCCGAGATTCACGCCATCGCGCGCGACGTCGGGCAGCGCCTCTACGAGCGCGGCCTCGCCGCCGAGCGCGAGCACCGCGCCCTCGAGGCCGAGGGGCTCTACGCGCGCGCCCTCGAGGCCGACGCGGGCAACCTCGCGGCGTACCTCGGCTACGCCCGCGCCCTCGACGCGCGGGGGCACCGCGCCGACGCGCTGCAGTGCCTCGCGCGGGCGCCGCGGCGGTCGTGGGCGGTCGACCGCGACGCGATGGAGTACGCGCGCGCCCTCAGCGCCCTCGGCGCCCTCGACGAGGCCCTCGCGGCGCT
>CAISKJ010000312.1 GCA_903885885.1 uncultured delta proteobacterium | reverse complement strand
GGCGGGTCAATCGCGGCAAGACATCACGACGCGCGTGGTGCCCGACCCGATGCCCACGGAGCTCGTGGCGGGTCACACCACGGCCGACTTCATCAAGGCCGTCACCCCGGTGCGCGGCGAGCCCGACATGCCCACGGGCTACGATCGCCGCGACGCCACCACGTTCTACAACGTGTCGCCCTCGACCCGCGTGACCTTCAACGTCGACTTCTATAACGACTTCCAGCCGGGGGCGATGGTGTCGCGCCTCTTCCGCGCCACCATCGAGGTGATCGGCCGCGGCGGCACGGTGGTCGACACGCGCCCCGTCTTCATCGTGGTGCCCGCGCAGGGCGCCGCCATTCTGCCCCCGCAGTAGCGCTCAGCCCCGCGGCGTCGACGGCGGCAGCGCGAGCGGCGCGCCGAGGCCGACGCCGCGCGCGGTGCCCGTCATCGCGCGCACCATCAAGCGCTCGAGCGGTCGCACCCAGCGCGAGAGCGGCATGCACACGTCGCGAAGCCACCCGAGCGGCGCGCCGTCGGACTGGAACCACGGCGTGAGCCACCGCGTCGCGTACTCATAGAACCCGAGGTGACCGCGGCGCTCGCGCGAGTACGCGGCGAGGCCCGGCGCGAGGTCGTCGTGCGCCGCGAGCGCGTCGGCGAGCACCATCGCGTCGAAGAGGGCGAGGTTGGCGCCCTGGCCGAGCTGCGGGCTCATCGCGTGCGCGGCGTCGCCCAGGTACACCACCCGATCGGTGTGCCACGGGTACATCGACACATCCTGGTAGCGCGTGAACACGAGGCGCTCCATCGCGTCGACCTGCGAGAGCACCGCGTCGAGGCGCGGGATGAACGCGCGCAGCTCGGACTTCGCCGCGTCGAGGCCGCGCTGCCTCCACCCGTCGACGCGGTCGGCGCGCACCGAGTAGAACACGCTCACCTTGCGAGGCCCCGCGGCGTCGCCGGGCCCGAGGCCCGTGGGCAGCGCGCCCACCATGCGGCGCGTGCCGTCGACCACCTGGTAGAGCTCGCGCGCGGCGCCTGCTTCGTCGTCGTCGCCCACGAACCACAGGGCGCCCCACGGGTACGGCCGCACGCGCTTGCGAATGGCCGTGTCGTCGCGGAGCTGCGAGCGCGCGCCGTCGGCCACCACGCAGAGCTCGTGAGGCCCGAGGCGCTCACCCTGCTTCGTGACGAACCACGGCGCGCCGTCGGCGCCGGTCGCGAGGTCGACCACCTCGACGCCGAGGCGCAGCGTGACGTCGGCCGCGCGCACCGCGCGAAAGAGCTGTTCGAAGAGCACCCCGCGGTGCAGGCCGAAGCCCCGGTGGGCGCCCGGCACCGACGCGTAGCGAAGGTGAAAGAGCGTGCGCCCGCCGAGCGTGTGGCAGCGCAGCGCGTCGATGGGCGCGGCGCGCGCGAGCACATTCTCGAGGAGCCCCAGGCGCGCGAGCACGGCCTGCCCCGTAGGTTGGAGCATCACGCCGGCGCCGACGGCCTGCGGGTCGTCGACGCGCTCGTACACGGTGACCTTGTGGCCCGCGCGCGAGAGAAAGAGCGCCGCCGCGGCGCCCGCCGTGCCGCACCCGATCACGCCGACGTCGAGGGAGCGCACGACAGGCCGCGACGATCAGACGCGCGCGGCGTCGGCGGCTTCGTCGGTCTGCGGGAGCAGCGCGGTGTAGAGGCTCTGGTAGCGGCGGGCGGAGCGATCCCACGACCAGTCGCCGCGCATCACGCGGCGCACGAGCTTGGCGAAGGGACCGCGGCGCTGAAAGGCGCCGATGGCGCGGGCCATCGCCGAGTAGAGGCCTTCGCCCGTGGCCTCGTCGAAGAGAAAGCCGGTGCCCGTGGTGAGGTCGGCGTCGCAGTCGACGACGGAGTCGCGCAGGCCGCCGGTGGCGCGCACCACGGGGACGGTGCCGTAGCGCATGGCGTACATCTGCGCGAGGCCGCAGGGCTCGAAGCGCGAGGGCACGAGGAAGAAGTCGCTGCCGGCGTAGATGCGGTGCGCGAGCGCGTCGTCGAACTCGCTGCGGTACGCGACCTTGTCGGGCATCTCTTTGGCGAGGGCCGCGACGGCCTCCATGAGGGCGGGCGAGCCGCTGCCCTGCACGACCACCTGCACGTCCTGGCGGAGGAGCGTCGCGGCGCAGGCCGCGAGGAGGTCGACGCCCTTCTGCGACTCCATGCGGGCCACCATGCCGAAGATGGGCACCTCGGGGCGCAGCGGGAGGCCCGTGCGCTGCTGCAGGTCGCTCTTGCAGCGGTGCTTGGCCGTGGGGTCGTCGGCGTCGTAGCGGGTCGCGAGGCTGGGGTCGGTGGCGGGGTTCCACACGGCGGGGTCGACGCCGTTGAGCACGCCCGTGAAGTCGGCCGCGCGGGCGCGGAGCACGCCGTCCATGCGGGCGCCGCCTTCGGGGGTGAGCACCTCGCGGGCGTAGGTGGGCGACACCGTGGTGATGGCCCCGGCGTGCACGATGGCGCCCTTGAGCCACGAGGCCGCGCCGTAGAACTCGAGCTCGTCGACGGAGGCGTACGACTCGGGGAGCCCCACGTCGGCGAGCGTCGACAGGGGAAAGATGCCCTGGTGCGCGAGGTTGTGAATGGTGAGCACCGTCTTGATGCTCGCGAGCTTCGCGTCGTCGGCGGCGAGGTGGTGCAGGAGCACGGGCACCAGCGAGGCCGCCCAGTCGTGCACGTGGACCACGTCGGGGACGCGCGACTGCGCGCGCATCCACTCGATGGCGCCGCGGCACAGCATGCCGAAGCGCAGGTGGTTGTCGGGGTAGGGCTCGCCGTGCTCGCCGTAGACGCCGGGGCGGTCGGTGACGCGCGGGCCCGCGAGGAGCACCACGTTGACGCCCGAGGGGAGCCGCGCCTCGTAGATTTCGACGGAGACCACCTCGCCCGCGAGGGGCACCTTGAGGCGCGTGAGGCGCCGCGCGAGGGCGTGCGCCGACACGTCGATGGAGCCGTAGAGCAGCGACACCACGGTGACCTTGTGACCGAGCGCGCGCAGCGATTTCGGGAGCGCGCCCGCCACGTCGGCCAGGCCGCCGACCTTGCTGAAGGGAACCACCTCGGGGCTGACAAATACGATGTCCATAGGGCGGG
>CAISKJ010000311.1 GCA_903885885.1 uncultured delta proteobacterium | reverse complement strand
GCGTGGGCGGCGTGTGCGCGCTCCCGTGCCGCGCGACCGGCGCGGCGTGCACCACCGACACCGACTGCTGCGGCCCCAACACCTGCCGCGGCGGCGTGTGCGCGCCCGTGTGCCGCGCCGCGGGCGCGACGTGTACGACGAGCGCCGACTGCTGCGCGCCCACCACCTGCACGGGCGGCGTGTGCCGCGCGCCCTGCGCCTCGTCGGGGGGCGCGTGCGCCACCGACACCGACTGCTGCTCGGGCCAGGTGTGCACGAGCGGCGCGTGCCGCCCGCCCTGCGCGCCCACCGCGTCGGCGTGCACCACCAACGCCGACTGCTGCTCGGGCACCTGCACCCGCGGCGCGTGCGCGGCGCCGCCGTGTCGGCTCACGGGCGGCTCGTGCACCGTCGACGCCGACTGCTGCGCGGGCACCTGCGTCGGCGGCGGCTGCGCGCCGGGCTGAGCGGGGCGCGCACGATCACGCACGATGGCCGCACCGTACGTGGACATCCGCGCACGATGCCGGGACCGTACGTGATCGTGTGGGCGCGACTCCGGGACCGAAGGCGCGGTGTGCTCGCGCGGCCCAATACAGGCATATCAGAAGCCGACGACCACACTAGCAGGCGACCGTGAGGGCGCCCTGCCCGTCGCTGCGGCGCTGGGCTGACGGCTCCGCGTCAGCGCGCCCGTCCGCGCACGATGTCGAGGATCTCCACGATCATCGACTGCGTCTCGTCGAGCCTGGCCTCGATGCGTTCGAAGCGCGCGTTGTGCCCCTGCACCACTTCGAGCACGACGCGGTTGCGCGCCGCTTGCTGCTCCATGAGCTTCTCCATGCGACGCATGCTCGCCCGCATGAACGCGTCGAAGGACTCGGCCCCTCCGCGTTCGTCACGCACCCCCTCGGGCAGCTCGGACACGGAAGGCGTCTTACGCGTGCTCATCGGAGGGACCGCCACGGTACACCTCCGCGGGAGCCGCTCCAACGATCCTGCGCGATGTAGACGCCCCCCTTACCGCCCTCGGCGCGCGATGCGCTTCACGCGGTCGATCTCGGCGCGCCCGAGCTCGCCCGTGAGCGCCAGCAGCGCCACGTACACCACGCCCGTGACCGCCGCCGCGACGAGCGTGCCCACCTTGCCGTGGAGCGGCAGCGCGCCCGCCGCGAGGGCCGCGACGGCCGTCGCCAGCACCACGCGCCCCACCGTGGCCGCGCGCAGAAACGCGCCGAACTCGCTGCGCACGTAGAGCCCCACGGCCACGACGCCGAAGACCCAGCCCGCGGCCGTTCCCACCGCGAGGCCGTTGAGCGACGACACGCCGCCGTGCGACGTCTGCACGCCCACCACGTCGCCCACCACCACGCCCGCCAGGGTCACCAGCATGATGGCCGTCGCCGCGCGGGTGCGACCCGCCGCCAGGACGATCGTCGTACCGATGACCGAGAGCGAGAACGCCCCCTGCCCCAGCGCGAGCGCGCGCAGCGCCGTCTCGCCCACCGCGTACTCGGGCTTGAACGCGAGGCTCAGCACGCCGCGGGGGAGGCCCGCGAGCACGGCCACCATCGCGCCGAGCGCCATCGCGCTGAAGCGCAGCGCGCCCTCCACGAAGGCCCGCGTCGTCTCCTTGTCGCCGTCGAGCGTGGCGCGGTTCACGATCGGAAACACCACGAAGGTCACCGACAACAGGAGCTGGTACGGCAAGAACGCGAAGGTCTGCGCCGCCTTGTAGACGCCCACCATCGCGTTGACCTCGGTCTCGGTCATCGCGCCCCGCGACGCGAGGGCCTTGTACAAGAGCCCGTCGACCTGGAGCACCAGGTTGAGCGCGAGCTGGTACACGAGCACCGGGGCGAAGAAGCTGCCGTAGGTCTTCGCGAAGGCGCCGAAGGGCTCGCGCGCCGAGGTGTCCTCGTCGGGGCCGAACACGTCGCGCCGCGCCGCGAAGAAGGCCACCGCCACGATGACCGCGCTCGCGATGGCGAAGCCCGTCATGGCGCCCGTCACGCGCATCGAGGTCGACGCGAAGGCGATGAGCAGGCCCGTGCGCATCGTCGAGAAGGTGATGTCGAGCGCCGCCTGCGTGGCGAAGCGGTGGCGGCCGTTGAAGGCGCCCACGAGCGCGGCATACACGCTGTAGTCGGCCACCACGATGGCGCCGAGGCGCAAGAGGCCCGGCAACCGTGAGTCGTGGAGCACGCCCGCCCCGAGCGCGTCGGCCCCGAGCGCGAGCGATCCGCCCAGGGTCACCCCGAGCGCCGCGTGCAGCAGGAGACCCCGGCGCAGCGCGCGCCCGCCGCCCTGGATCACCGCGCGGCTCATCGACTGGATGCTGCCCGTGACCACCACGTTGTTCACAATGGAGATGGCGCTGAGGGCGAGCGCATAGAGCCCGTACCCGTCGGTGCCCAGCAGGCGCGTGAGCACCAGCGGCTGGAGAAAGCCCGTGGCCATGAACCACAGCTTGGCCAGGGTGATGAACGCAGCGCCGCGGGCGCCGTCACGGGCGGCCCGATCGGCCGTCGGCTTGTCGTCGGTGCTCACGGTACGAGGCTTTCTCTAGAGGGCGAGGTTGAGGCACTGCATGGCGATGAAAGACACCGCGGCGCTCATCGGGAGCGTGAGCACCCAGGCCACGAGGATGTTGCCCGCCACGCCCCAGCGCACGGCCGAGAGGCGCTTGCTGGCCCCCACACCCATGATGCACGCGTTGATGCAGTGCGTGGTCGACACGGGCACACCGAAGTGGCTCGCGGCGAGAATGGTCGCGGCGCCCGCGGTCTCGGCGGCAAAGCCCTGGAGCGGCGAGATGTGAATGATCTTCGTGCCCATGGTCTTGATGATCTTCTGGCCGCCCGCCATGGTGCCGAGGCCGATGGCGCCGGCGCAGGCCATCACCACCCACGTGGGCACGCGGTCCGGCGACGCGGGCAGCACCCACGCGGGGAACGCGTGCGAGTGCCCCGCGGCCGCGAACGAGAGCAGCGCCAGGGTGATGATGCCCATGCTCTTCTGCGCGTCGTTGGAGCCGTGCGAGAAGGCCATGAGCCCCGCGGAGACGAGCTGCAGGCGCCGCGAGATCGCGTGCACCCGCGCGGGCCGCACGCGGCGGAAGATCCAGTAGAGGGCGATCATCACCCAGAAGGCCATGATGAAGCCCAGCGTGGGCGACACCACCAGGGGGATGAGCACCTTCTTCGTGAGCGCGCCCCACTTGAAGGCGTCGAGGCCCGCGCGGCCCACCACCGCGCCCGCGAGGCCGCCGACGAGGGCGTGCGACGAGCTCGACGGGATGCCGCGCCACCACGTGAAGAGGTTCCACACGATGGCGCCGATGAGGGCCGCGAGCACCACGGGCTGCGTCACGATGCGCGGGTCGGCGAAGCCCGACGCGATGGTCTTCGCCACCGCGGTGCCCGTAATGGCGCCCACGAAGTTGAGCAGCCCGGCCAGAATCACCGCCGTGCGAATGGGCAGCACGCCCGTCGACACCACCGTCGCAATGGCGTTGGCGGCGTCGTGAAACCCGTTGATGTAATCAAAGACGATCGCCACCACGATGACGATCACCAGGAGGCTAACCATGCTTCACCGCGAGGTTGGCGAGGGTCTCGGCCACCATCTCGCACTGGTCGATGGCGTTCTCGAGGTCCTCGAGCACCTCCTTCTCGCTGAGCATCGCGCGGGCCGAGGCGCTCTCGTTGTGAAAGAGCGCGCTGATGGCCTCGCGAAACACCCCGTCGCCCTCCTTCTCGAGCTTGCGCATCTCGCGCGACGCGTCGAGCAGCTCGGCGTACGCGTGCTTGCGCAGCCTGGGCATCGCGTCGCGCAGCACCGCCGTGCTCTGCTCGAGGAGCCCCATGAGCCGCCCCATCGCCTCCGTGGGCCGCTGCACGCCGTACAGAACGAACGCGCGCGCCGTGCCGTTGGCGAGGTCGAGCACGTCGTCGAGCTGGGCCGAGAGGCGCTGCAGGTCCTCGCGGTCGATGGGCGTCACGAAGGTCTTCGCGAGCGCCTCCTCCATCGCGTGAACCACCTTGTCGCCCTCGTGCTCGTGGGCCTGCACGGCCTCGCGCACCTGCTGCGGCGTCACGTCGGGCTCCTTCAACCGCGCCAGCGCCTTCGCGCCGAGGTGCGCCGCCTCCGCCTGCTGTTCGAGGTAGTCGTAGAAATGATCCTCCCGCGGGAGGAGCCAGCGAATCAGTCCCTGGAGCGTCACGGGCGCAACCAACAACCCGCCGTCGCCCGTGCGTCAAGTTCTTTCGAGGCATTTCAGCGGCGCGAAAACGGCGCGTTCTATCGCCCCCGGCGCGGTGCTATGGTCGCCGTCTTCCCGTGCGCAGGCTCCGTCGATTCCGATCGATTCCCACGGGTGCGACGCCGCCGCCTCCGCCGCCCGCGTACGACCTGTCGCGCCCCCGCGGCGAGCGCGTAGCCCCGCCCCTCCGCGTGGTGGCCGTCCTCGGCGCGCGCCCCGGCGCCGACGTGGCCGGCCTGTGCCTCGCGCTCGTGCGCGCCATCCACGCCCACGACGGCGCCGCGGCCCTCTTGTGGACGGAGCGCACCGACGCCCTCGACGAGGCCGTGGTCACCATGGCCACGAGCCCGGCGCTCTTCCCCGACAGCCTCCAGGGCCCCGCGGGCAAGGCCCGCGTCGCGCGCATCGCGCACCTCGGCGAAGGGGCCGAGCGCAAGGGCGCCGAGCGCCTCTTCGAAGCCCTCGAGGGCTGCACCCACGCCGTGCTCGACGGCCGCATGCTGGCCACCGTCAAGGCCCACCTCGGGGTCTTCGTCGTGGGCGACGGCATGGGCGACGACCCCGCCGCGGTGCGCGCCCTCCGCGACTGCTGCGACGTCGAGGTCAACGAGCCCAGCGTCGCCGTGGCCGAGGCCCTCCTCCGCGCGCTCAATCACCGCGCGTAGCGCAGCCGCGCCGATGGCGGAGGGCCGCCGCGGTGACTATGGTCTCGCGCCATGATCCCCATCCGCGACGTAAACCCTACGCGAAGCACGCCGTGGGTCACCTGGAGCATCATCCTCACGTGCGGGCTGGTGTTCCTCTGGCAGTGGATGATGCCCGAGGGCGACAGCACCAACTTCCTCTTCACCTGGGGGCTCGTGCCGCGGCGCCTCTCCGCCGGCGACCCCGGCGCGTGGAGCACCGCGCTCACCTCCATGTTCATGCACGGCGGCCTCATGCACCTCGTGGGCAACCTCTGGTTCCTCTACATCTTCGGCGACAACGTCGAAGACAACCTGGGCTCCGCGCGCTACGCCGTGTTCTATCTCCTCTCGGGCTTCGCGGCGGCCGCGGCGCAGTACTTCGCCAACCCGCTCTCGCCCGTCCCCATGGTGGGCGCGTCGGGCGCCATCGCGGGCGTGCTCGCCGCCTACCTGGTGCTCTATCCCCGCGCCCGCGTCGTCACGCTCATCCCCATCTTCATCTTCATTCAGTGGGTCGAGCTGCCCGCGGTGGTGTTCATCGCCATCTGGTTCGCGCTGCAGTTTCTCTCGGGCCTCAGCTCGCTCACGCAGTCGTCGCACGGCGGCGTCGCGTACTGGGCCCACATCGGCGGCTTCGCCGCGGGCCTCGCCCTGGTGCTCCTGCTCCG
>CAISKJ010000310.1 GCA_903885885.1 uncultured delta proteobacterium | reverse complement strand
TCTCCTCGGCGGTCTCGATGAGCCGGTGCGCGAGCACATGCGTTGCGACGCGCTTCAGATCGTCGGGGGTGACGTACGCGCGGCCCGCGATGACGGCCGCAGCGCGCGCGGCGAGCACGAGGCCCAGCGAAGCGCGGGGAGACGCCCCGAGGGCGACGCGCGGGTGCGTGCGCGTGTACTGCGCGAGCGCGACGGCGTAGGCGTACACCTCGTCGTCGACGTGAACGTCGTTGGCCACCTGCTGGAGCCACAGCACGTTCTCGAGGGAGCACACGGCGCGGGCCTCGGGCGCCTTGGCGGCGTAGGTGCGCAGGATGCGAATCTCGTCGTCGGTGCTGGGGTACGGCACGACGATGCGCATGAGAAAGCGGTCGACCTGCGCCTCGGGGAGGGGGTACGTGCCCTCCTGCTCGATGGGGTTCTGCGTGGCGAGCACGAAGAAGGGCGCGGCGAGCTTGTGGGTCTCGCCGTCGATGGTCACCTGGTGCTCTTGCATCGCTTCGAGCAGGGCGCTCTGCGTCTTGGCGGGGGCGCGGTTGATCTCGTCGCCGAGCACCACGTGCGAGAAGATGGGCCCGTGGCGCAGGGTGAAGGCCCCGTCGCGCTGCGAGAGCACATAGGTGCCGGTGATGTCGCTGGGCAGAAGGTCGGGCGTAAACTGAATGCGCTTGAACGACCCGCCGATGGCGCCCGCCATGGCCTTGATGAGCGTGGTCTTGGCGACGCCCGGGACGCCCTCGAGGAGGCAGTGCCCGCGCGCGAGGAGGGCTGTGAGAATCAGCTCGGGGATCTCGCCGTGGCCCACGAACGAGCGACCCACCTCGTCGAGCACGGCGCGCGCGAGCGCCTGCGCGCGGAGCACGAGCTCGGCGCGACCGTCGGATGAAGTGGGAGGCTGCACCATCTACGAAGACCTTTCCGTCGAAACGGCGCGGAGGATCGCATCAATCCTCCGCCAGAGCGACAGAAAGCGCGCGCCCGAAACCTCCGGCGGGGCGCTGTCTTCGGCCGCGCTGGCGAGGGCGTCGAGCTCGGCCAGCACGGCTCGCACCTCGGCGCGCTGGGTGCCCTCCATGCGCGCGGTGGCGCGCTCGACGGCGGCGCGCACGTCGTGGGTGGCCCGCGCCCCCGTGGCGGCCACGATCGAGCGCTCGAGGAAGCGCCGCGCGCGCAGCGCGGGGATGAGCATGTTCACCTTCTGGGCGGTGTAGAGCGTGACGCGCTCGGCGATGCCCGCGGCGGTGCCCACGGGGCCCCGCGGGCCGTACCGTTCGCTCGGCTTGCGGCCCCAGGTGAGGGCGGCCATCACGCACGCGGCGCCGAGGCAGAGCAGCATCGCGAGGGGGCGCAGCACGAGGGGCGCGGCCATCGCGCGCGACAGGGCCGTGAGCGATTCGTTGAGGGTGTTCACGGCCTCGCGCACCGGCGTGCGAGCGCGGTTGCGGCCGCGGTACACGCCGTGGGGCTGCGCGTCGCCCCACACGATGTACACGCGCCCGCTGTTCGCGCCGCCGAGAAACTCCAAGAGGTTCTGCGCGAAGCGGCGGTTGCCGGGAAAGCGCATCATGGTGTTGAGCAGCATCGAGGGGTCGCCGCCCACCACGAGCTTGCCGCGCCCGATCTGACCCACGAGCAGAAAGCCCTGTCCCTCGGGCGGAAAGTCGAACACGGGCGTGAGCCGCGGGTGCGACAGGGCCACGGGGATGTTGGTCACCACCACGTCGACCCCCTCGGTGAGCATGTGCGCCGAGCGGGGCCGCGCCACGAGCAGCTCGGGCAGCTCGGGCGCGCGCGGAACCCCTCGTACGTTCGGGTCGCGGTGAAACTGAAACCAGTCGAGAAACTGCTCCGAGGCGCCGAAATCGTCGAACCACGCGACGCGGCCGCCGTCGTCGAGAAAGGCCGAGAGTTCGGCTACGCCGAGGGGGCGGCGGGGATACATCACCAGCACGGCTTCGCCGGGGCGAAGCACATCCCAGTCGAGCGTTCGCACCGGCCTGACATCGATGTCGTGTTCGCTCGCGATGCGCACGAGCTCGGAGGCGCCGTTCCACGCCATGCTGCGCGGGTCGTAGTCGGCCTGGGCCTGCGCGGGGCGCGGCCCCAGCACCAGGGCCACGAGCCCGAGCGCGAGCGCGAGGCAGCGGGCGAAGCGGGCGCGCGCGGGAGACTTCAAGTCCGTTTCGCTTTCTGCCGTAGAGGGTTGCAGAGGGCAGCGGTCGTTTCCTGGCACGAGAGGGGCGCTCCGCTGCGTTGAACTCTTGCCCGTGGCACCCGCGTTGCTATATTCCGAGCGTTCCCTGCTCGGTCCCACCACAAACCACCGCCTGGAGGTGCTGCCGATGCTGCCTCCGTACATCATCGAAGAGATCCGCCGCCGTGAGAACGAGCAGCGGCGGCGCCATGAGCAGCCCGTGTTGGAGCTGCCCCTCCCGGTGGTGATCCCACTGCCGAGCCAGTCTCCCAAACGCGACGACGACGACCGCGGGGTCATCATCATCGATCTCTGAGCAACCGCTCGTTCGTCACCCTTCTCCCACACTCCGACTCACCTCGTACCACCGCTTGCGAATCTCGTCGGTCGCCCACGGCGTCCGCGGGTCGTCGCCCACGACGCCGCGGCTCTCGTGCATGCGCCACGTCGAGAGCTTGTTGCCCGCCACGGCGAGCACCTCGCCCGTGAGGTCTCCGCTCGCCGACGACGCGAGGAACAGCGCCGCCGGCGCCACGAACTGCGGCCCCAGCGTGTCGTCGCCGATGGTGGCGAACATGGGCAGGTCGTCGGTCATGCGGGTGCGCGCGATGGGGGCGAGCGCGTTCACCCCCACGCCGTGCTTCTTGAGCTCGATCGCCAGCGTGCGCGTGAGCCCGTACACCGCTGCGCAGGCCGTCGCGTAGGCCGCGCGCCCCGTGGTGCCCACGAGCCCCGCTACGCCCGTGGTGTTCACGATGCGCCCGCCGCGCCGCTGCTCGACCATGCGCTGCGCCGCCGCCTGCGACACGTTGAACGCGCCGCGCGCGATCACGGCCATCACCGCATCGAAGGCCTCTTCGTCGGTCTTGAGCAGGCTCCGATCGCGCACGACGCCCGCGTTGTTGACCACCACGTCGACGCCGCCGAACGCGGCCACCGCGCACGCCACGATGGCCCGCGCGCCCTCGCTCGTCGCCACCGTGTCGTAGCTCGCCACGCACGCGCCGCCCGCCGCGCGGATCTCTTCGACCACGCGGTCGGCGGGCTCGCGCGACGCGCCGCTGCCGTCGCGCGCGCAGCCGAGGTCGTTCACGACGACGCGCGCGCCCTCGCGCGCGAAGAGCAGCGCCTCGGCGCGACCGATGCCGCCGCCGGCGCCCGTCACGATGGCCACCTTGCCGTCGAGGAGCCCCATCGGCTCAGCGCACCAGCGCGTGCGCGCGCATCACGGTGCCCTGGCCGGCGCTCAGCGTGTTGCCGCCCTGCGCCTGCCAGAACATGAGGTTGCGCGAGGCCGTGGCGCCCGTCGGGGTGTCGGTGATCGCGTCGAAGCCGCCGAAGGGCGAGCACATCGTCTGCGCAGCGGTGGTGCAGCCCGCCTGGCTCTCCACCGGGTGCCACAGGCCGAGGTAGTGCCCGCACTCGTGGGCCATCACCTGGCCCATGATGTCGGTGCGCCCCACGGTGGTCTCCCACCCGACAACGACGCCCGAGGCGAGCGTGCCGTTGACGCCCGCCGGGCCGTTGATCGCGCCCGCGATGCCTACGGCGTTCTCGAGGCCCGCGCTCGACGAGATGCCGCGCACGAACATGAGGTTGAGCACCGGGTCGGTGTTGGTGGCGCCCGTGAGCGCGAAGAGCTCGTGCAGCTCCTGCTGGCTGTCGATGATGCTGTACCGCGTGGCGTCGGCGCCCGTGATGTCGAGCGTGCCCACAACGCTGACGCTGACCCCCTGCGTGGCGTAGATCGCACGCATCTCGGCGAGCGATGCGTTGAAGCGCGCGTTCGTGGTGGCCGTGGCACCGCTCACGCCGCGGGTGCCCACGAACCACGCGCGCACGAGGAGGTTGCCGCGCGTCATCACGCCGCCGGGGGCGCGCTTCACGAGCGCCGTCGCCTGCATGCCGCGCATCGCCACCGTGGTCGTGCGATCGTTGAGGAGCGCGTGCGATGACGTGTACGCCCCGGGCAGAAGGGTCTGCATGTCTCGCGAGGGCAGCGTGGCGCTGTTGATCTGGTAGCGCGACGGGATGGTGCGAATCGACTGGTCGCGCAAGAACGTCCACGTGCGCAGGTCGACGAGGAGCGAGGCGTCGGGCGCCTGCACGCGCGACACGGCGGCGTAGAGGTTGTTGCCGCCGAGGTCTTGCGTCGTCCACGTGATCGACACGGCGTCGGGGGGCACGATGAGCCGCACGGGCTCGGCGCTGCGGTCCACGTCGGTCACGTTGCCAAAGAGGGTGTAGCGCTCGGCCGTGATGCCCGTGATGGGCGCGTGGCCGCAGTAGGTGCTCCGCCCACCGGTGAGGGCGAAGGGCGTACACGTCCACCCCGGGACGCAGTCGGCGATGCTCGCGCACGCGGTGTGGCAGCGGCCGTCGACGCAGGCGTTCGAGAAGCACTCGCCGTCCGACGCGCACTCGTTGCCCGGGTCTTCGCTCGCCCGCATCCCCTCGCCGCAGGCCCAGCGGCCGCCGCCCGAGTGGTCGAGCGCGCAGTTGAACGTCGCGCCGAGCGGGTAGCACTCCTCGTCGCGACGGCAGGGCTGCGCGCACACGCGGTCGAGGTTGGGGTCGTTCGCGCAGATGCCCGACATGCACTGGTCGTCGCGCTCGCACGCGGCGCCCACCGGCAGCACGCCCGTGGGAGGCGGCGGGGGCGGCGGCGGCGGAACGTCGACGACGGCGACATCAACCGGGGGCACATCGGCGGCGGGCGCGTCGCCCTGCGCCGCGTCGGCCGCGTCGCGCGACGCGTCGGCGGGCGCGCTCGGGGCGACGGTCTCGGAGCCGCAGCCCGCGACGATGAGAAGCGCAAGGAGTGAATGGCTTCGCACGAATCCTCGGTGAGACGGTACAGGGTATAGGTGGAGCGTACGGCTCCAATGCTCCGCAGGAGGATATAGTGAGTCAACGGGCCATGTCATCGCCGCGGTACACGATCGTTCGCAGCCTCGGCGTGGGCGCGCTCAGCGAGGCCCTCCTGGCGCGCGCGACCGACGGCGCGCACGTCGTCGTCAAGCGCCTGCACCGACACCTCGCGAGCGACGCCGCGTGCGTCGAGATGTTTCGCCACGAGGCGCGGGTGCTCACCGCACTCGCGCACCCCAACGTGGCGAGCCTCGTCGACGAGCCCGCGCGCGTCGGCGACACGTGGGAGTTCGTGCAGGTCTGCGCGCCCGGCGTGGCCCTCTCGACGGTCACTGCGGCGCTGCGCGAACCCCTTCCCCTTGGGGCCGCGTGCGAGGTTGCGGCGCAGCTCCTCTCCGCCCTCGAGCACGTGCACACGCGCGCCGCCGACGGCCCGCTGCGCGTCGTGCACCGCGACGTGTGCCCCGCGAACCTCATCGCCGCGGGCGACGGCCAGGTCACCCTCGTCGATTTCGGCATCGCCACGAGCGTGTGGCGCCCCGACCCCGACCGCGGGCAGATGAAGGGCACACGCG